>JAJZEL010000251.1 GCA_021828575.1 Pseudomonadota bacterium | reverse complement strand
GATGGTTTCTCCCATTCTGTTCGTCAGTTACTTTTCTGCGGCCGTTTCTTTCCTGACCCTGGGCATCCTGTTGCTGGGCGGGCTCAGGGAACGCGATCGGGGGCTGCTCCTGGTTTTTTCCTGTCTGGCCACGGCGGCATGGGGAGGCATGGTGGCTTTTGGGGACGAGCAGATGCTGGTCCTGACCCTGGGCATGGAAATCACTGAAGTCCTGCGCGGTGCCCTGTGGATTTTCTTCCTGTGGGAAATCGTTCTGGGGGCCAAGGCGGCTGCCGGTACCGGGGTTGTTCCCAGACTTGATCCCATTCGCGTGGGTCTGGCCCTGTTCACGCTGGTCCAGTTCGCGCTGATTGCATATGTGCACACAGGGTCCGACTTACAGGTCAAATCCCTGTTCATGGCTGACCTGTTTGGCCATGTGTTGCAGTCCATCGTGGGCGTGGTGGTGGTGGAGCAACTTTTTCGCAATACGCATCCCGATGCACGCTGGGGCATCAAATTCATGTGCCTGGGCATTGGCGTGCTCTTTTCCTACGACTTTTTCATGTATGCCGATGCCATCCTATTCCAGCGCATCAATTCCAACCTGTGGCTGGCCCGCGGTCTGGTGGTGGCGTTCACGGCACCGCTGATACTGGTATCCGCCGGGCGCAATCCCAAATGGGCCTTGCGCATCCGCATGTCCAGGCAGTTGGCCTTTCATACGGCAGCCCTGCTGGGGGCAGGAGGCTACCTGCTGGTCATGTCGGCTGTGGGTTACTACATCAGGGTCTTTGGTGGAGCCTGGGGCACGGTGCTCCAGATCGTCTTTTTCATGGGTGCCCTCATCCTGCTGGCGGCCGTCTTTTTTTCCGGACGCATGCGTGCCAAGCTGCGCGTGATTCTGAGCAAGCATTTTTTTGGCTACAAATACGACTACCGGGAAGAATGGATGCGGTTCACCCGGACCCTGCTGTCTTCGGAGCCCAATTCGGAAATTTATGAGGCCGCCATCCAGGCCATTGCCGCCCTGGTGGAATCGCCTTCCGGTACCCTCTGGCTGGAAAAGGAATCCGGACAGGGCTACGTGTGCCAGGCCCGCTGGGCCACCCGGAGCAGTGCCACCACCGTGCCGGTTGATGACGGTCTGGTGCGTTTCATGGCCCGGTCTCAATGGGTGGTGAATCTGGACCAGTATCCACAGGACCTTCAGGAAGGGGGTTCGTCAAAACCCCCAGGCTGGCTGCTGGCCATGGAACACCCGTGGCTGGTGGTGCCCCTGTTGTTGTATGACCACCTGATGGGTTTCATTGTGCTGTCACAGCCCAGGAGCGACATCCAGTTCAACTGGGAGGTGAGCGACCTCCTGAAGGCTGCTGCCCACCAGTTGACCAGCCATCTGGCCCAGAAGCGTGCCACGGATGCCCTGATGGTGGCGCGCCAGTTTGATTCCTTCAACCGCATGTCCGCCTTTGTGGTGCATGACCTCAAAAACCTGGTTGCGCAGTTGTCACTGATGCTGTCAAATGCCGAGAGACACAAGGACAATCCTGAGTTTCAGGCCGACATGCTGGCCACCGTGGACAATTCGGTCAAGCGGATGAAGCGGTTGCTGACCCATATCAGCAATCAGGACAGCAAGACCCCCTTGCGTGCACGCACAGGGGTGAAACGCCTGCTGGAGGATGTGCTCAGGGAAAAAGCCATGTACAAGCCGGTACCGCGCCTTGAAGTCAGTCAGGATGCCGAAGTGGACACCGATCCCGAACGTCTGGCGAGAGTGCTGGGCCACGTGGTACAAAATGCCTGCGAGGCCACGCCCTTCCATGGCCAGGTGGTGATTCGCCTAGGCGTGGAGGAGGGACGGGCACTCGTGGAGGTGGAGGATACGGGCGAAGGCATGGAGGAAACGTTTGTGCGGGAACGGCTTTTCAAGCCGTTCGATTCCACCAAGTCGTCAGGCATGGGCATTGGGGCCCATGAATGCCGTGAATACGTGCATGAACTGGGCGGCGAAGTGGAGGTGAAAAGCATCCGGGGGCAAGGCACCCTGTTCAGGGTGTGGTTGCCCGTGGCGGTCTGAGTGTCGTTGAAAGGGGGAGATTTGAGCGCATCACAAGAAAGATTGCTGCTGGTGGAAGATGACCTGGGGTTGCAAAAGCAGTTGCGCTGGAGCCTGGATGGATACGATGTGCAGGTGGCCTCGGATCGCGAAGGCGCCATTGCCCAGATACGTCGTTTCGAACCTCCCGTGGTGCTGCTGGACCTGGGGCTGCCTCCCGATCCGGATGGAGCCAGTGAAGGGCTGGCCACCTTGCAGGACATCCTTGCACTGGCTCCCGACACCAAGGTCATCGTGGTGACGGGCAACCAGGACCGTGACAACGCCGTACGTGCCATTGGCATGGGCGCCTACGATTTCTACCAAAAACCTTTCGAAACCGACATGCTCCAGTTGATCGTGGCGCGGGCCTTGCGTCTGCACCAACTGGAACGGGAAAACCGCCGGCTTCGCGTTCAGGCGCCGGACGAGGCCATGCACGGCATCATTACCTCGGATGCCGCCATGCAAAAGGTATGTCGCACCGTGGAACGCGTGGCGCCCTCGGATGTGACTGTCCTGGTGCTGGGGGAGAGCGGCTCGGGCAAGGAACTGCTGGCCCGTGGCCTGCATCGCCTGAGCCGGCGCGCAGAAAAGCGCATGGTGGCCATCAATTGCGCTGCCATTCCCGAAACCTTGCTGGAAAGCGAGCTCTTCGGGTTTGAAAAAGGGGCTTTTACGGGTGCTGCAAAACAGACCATCGGGCGCATCGAATATGCCCATGGGGGCACCCTGTTCCTGGATGAAATCGGTGACCTGCCCCTGTCATTGCAGGCCAAACTGCTGCGTTTCCTTCAGGAGCGGGTCATCGAACGCCTGGGAGGTCGTGGGGAAATCCCTGTGGACGTGCGGGTCATTTGCGCCACGCACCAGAACCTGCCCGAACTCATCAAGCAGGGACGGTTTCGCGAGGACCTCTACTACCGTCTCAGTGAAATCACCCTCAAGGTGCCTCCCCTGCGGGAACGTCCGGGTGACGCCGTACTGCTGGCCCATGCCTTTCTGGAAAAATTTGGAAAGCAGCAGGGTCGCCTGTTGAAAGGGTTCATGCCCGATGCCCTGGCGGCGCTGGAAAATCACGGATGGCCAGGCAATGTGCGGGAACTGGAAAACATCATCAAGCGGGCCGTCATCATGACCGATGGCCAGCAGGTGAGTGCAGCCGACCTGTCACTGGAAGCCGGGACGGAAGAGGCGCAGCCCATCAACCTGCGACAGGTGCGCGAGGATGCCGAACGCCAGGCCATCGTGAAAACCCTGAGCCGTGTGAACGGCAACGTGGCCAAGGCGGCGGAACTGCTGGGCGTATCCAGACCCACGCTATATGACTTGCTGGAACGACATGGGCTGAAGTAATGAACCTGGTGGCGGAAATCTTCGAGGACATTGACCAGCTTCCGCAAGACATTTTCAAGGCTTTCAGCCGGGGTGCCACCGTCAGTTTTTGCCTGACCCGTGAGTGGTGGCGCCTCCTTTCCCGGCATGGACTCGATCCGGGCACACGTTCCACATTTCACATGGTTTGCGATGCCCGTGGCGTGCGAGGCTTCATGGCACTGTGCCAGCCGGAAGGCTGGCGCTGGAACACCGGTCGCCGGCTGGAAGCCCTGGCCAATTACTACACCTCCTTGTACGCTCCCCTGCTAACGCAGGACAATGACCCGGAGGCCCTGAAGGCTCTGGTGGACTCCGTGGTGAATGGAGGCAGGAATTTCGACCGGCTGGACCTGCATCCCCTGGATCATGACAGCCCGGTGTTCGCCAGACTCATTGAGACTTTGCGCGGGGCGGGACTCGGGGTTCAGGCATATTTTCGCTTTGGCAACTGGTACCTCAAGGTGGAAGGGCGCTCCTGGGAAGCCTACCAATCCTCCCTGCCGTCACAGCTTCGCAACACCCTGCGCAGAAAATCAAGGCAGTTTCTGTCAGGAGGAGGAACCTTGGACATCGTGAGTCAGGCGGATCAGGTGGAGGTGGCTATCCAGGCTTACCAACAAGTGTATGGTTCCAGCTGGAAGCAGGCGGAGCCCCATCCGGAGTTCATGCCGGAACTGATTCGCATGGCAGCCCGCATGGGGTGGCTCAGACTGGGCGTGGCACGCCTGGAAGGAAAACCCATTGCCGCGCAGGTGTGGATCGTGTGCGAAGGCATTGCTTCCATCTACAAGCTGGCCTATGACGGGCAGTATGCGAAACTGTCTGCGGGGTCCATACTGACGGCGCACCTCATGGCCCATGTGCTGGATGTGGACCGGGTGAACGAAGTGGACTACCTGACAGGGGATGATGCCTATAAGAAGGACTGGATGAGCCATCGCCGCGAACGCTGGGGTCTGGTGGCCTTCAATCGGCGGACCTGGCACGGAGCCCTGCAGGGCATGGCCCATCTGGGCTGGCAGACGGTCAGGACATGGAAAGACAGACAGGGAGGGAGTGCATGAACGTGATAATGAACCGGGTGCTGGCCCTGGGAATGGCTGGCATGTTGTGCATGTCAGACACGGGTTTCGCACGTGAACTGGCCGATACGGTCAAGGTACTCAGGGATTCCGTGGTGGCCGTGGGCACCTTCCAGGCCGGGCGTGCCCCCCGATTCGAGTTTCTGGGCACCGGGTTTGCCGTGGGCGACGGATCGTATGTGGTGACCAATGAACACGTGCCCCCTGCCGTTCCTGATTTCGAGCACTACGAAAGGATTGCCGTGCTTACCGGCACCGGGTCCTCCACCCAGGCCCACATGGCTGATGTGGTGGCCAGGGACCACGAACATGACCTGCTCCTGCTCAAGGTGGAAGGGCTGGCACTGAAGCCCCTGCATTTTGGGGATTCAACACAGGCCACGGAGGGAGATGCCCTGGCATTCACAGGGTTTCCCCTGGGAACTGTTCTGGGCATCTATCCCGTGACCCATCGGGCCACCTTGTCCAGTGTCACGCCCATCGTGATTCCCGTGGTGGAATCCAAGGACCTGAGCGTCAAGTCCATCCGGGAATTGCGCAAAACCCCTTTCGATGTTTTTCAGCTGGATGGCACGGCTTATCCGGGCAACAGCGGCAGTCCGCTCTATGATCCTTCCACGGGGCGCGTGATGGGCATCGTGAACATGGTGTTCGTCAAGACCACCAAGGAAAAGGCCCTGTCGGAACCTTCGGGCATTGCTTATGCCATTCCAGCGAAATACATCGTGGACATGCTGAAGGGAGCAGGTGTTGGGCCTTGAGCTGGTCACTTTTGCCAGATCAGGGTCGGCACGAAACACCCCCTGACGAGCAGATTGTCGTATTGCAGATAGACCATTGAGCGGGGCCAGTTTTCAACTGTGCCGTGAAAAAGCGAGAGCGGTCTATCAAGGAGAGGTGGGAGGCGAATAATGGCGAAAATAGAAGGTTTTCGAATAAAGAATTTCAGGGTACTGAAAGACGTTACACTTGGGCGACTGTGGAATCAGCAGCAGGCCGAACCCCTTACACCCATGACGGCGGTTATTGGCAAAAATGGTGTTGGCAAGAGTACGCTGTTTGATGCCTTCGGATTTTTGGCGGATGCTTTAAAGTCTGGTGTAGAAGAGGCGTGCGACTCTCGTGGCAGGGGAGGATTTGAACGTATCAGAGCGCAAGGTCAAAAAGGGCCAATCGAATTCGAGGTCTATTACAAAGAAGACGGAAACCGGCCCATCACCTATGAAATTTCCATTGATATAGATAGTTCAGGGCGTCCTTATGTATTGAAAGAGCGCCTTAGGCAGAGACGCAAAGGCCAGACGCACGGTCGGCCTTTTTCTTTCCTTGTATTGAATAGCGGAAGGGGCGTTGTCTGGAAAGGTGATCTTGAAGGCCGTCAGATCGATGAAGAAGGAGACTTTGACCTGGTTAGCCTGATGGAATCCATTAAATCAGGTGAGGCAAAAGAAGAATCCAAGGAAACCGATGTCGTCGAGCTTGAAGACATGCGCAAGCTCGGAATAGCCACGCTGGGATCATTGAAGCAACACCCAAGGATTTCAGCATTTCGTAAGTTTATTGAAGGTTGGTACCTCAGTTACTTTACACCGGACGCTGCCAGGAGCCTGCCACTCGCAGGACCTCAAAAGCATCTCAACATCCATGGAGACAACCTTGGGAATGTGGTGCAATTCATGGAGCGGGAGCATCCAAAATCTTTTCGGACTATTCTGAACCGAATTGCGGAAAAAATCCCCGGCGTAAACAAGATTGACACAGAAAAGACAAACGATGGCCGCTTGCTGTTGCGGTTCAATGATAGAGGTTTTCAAGACCCGTTTTATTCGCAACAAATGTCTGATGGGACATTGAAGGTCTTCGCGTATCTCCTGTTACTCGAAGATCCGGCCCCTCCACCTTTTTTATGTATCGAGGAGCCGGAAAATGGCTTGTACCATAAACTTCTCGAATCCTTGGCGCAGGAGTTCCGCGAGCACGCGACAGGCCGTAAGGACGGATCTCAGGTTTTCATCACAACTCATCAGCCCTATCTGGTCGATGCTTTGGAGCCTACTGAGGTCTGGATTCTGGAAAAGGGTTCAGATGGTTATTCGGTTATCCGCAGGGCAAGCGATGACACGGTTGTACAGAATATGGTTGCTGAAGGATTACCTTTGGGGGGACTTTGGTACAGCGATTATCTGGACGCGAGGTGATCGGATGCATTTTGAGATTCTCGTTGAGGACCAGTCCGGCAAGAAAGCTCTCGATATTCTTGTTCCCAAAATCATCGGAGATGACCATACGTTCAATGTTCATTCCTATAAAGGAATAGGCCGCATTCCGAGAAACCTCGGCGCAATGGGAGATGCCAGCAAGCGCATCCTGCTTGACCAGCTTCCAAGGCTACTTCGTGGTTACGGCAATACTTTTGCCGGTTATCCAGAAGATCACCCCGCTGCGGTAATTTTGGTCTGCGATCTTGATGAAAAGTGCCTCAAATCCTTCAGGCAAGAGCTCTTCAGTATTCTAAATGCTTGCACTCCCAAACCAGAGGCGCGGTTTTGCGTTGCTATTGAAGAAGGAGAGGCGTGGTTTCTTGGCGATATACCAGCGATCAAAGCGGCCTATCCAAGGGCAAACGATACTGTACTGAATGCATACGTGAACGATTCCATTTGCGGCACCTGGGAACGCTTGGCAGATGCTGTATATAGTGGTGGCTCCCGCGCTCTTTCCGATAAAGGGTGGCAGGCTGTAGGTGCTGAGAAATCTCAATGGGCTGAAAAGATCAGTCCTCACATGGATGTTGCGAATAACTTGTCCCCAAGTTTTGTGTACTTTCGGGAAAAGTTGCTCGAACTTGCAGGGTCAATGGCCTGATAGAATCGCTTTGGCAGTCTGATGAGGTGGATCTTGGCAAGATCATCGATGTCTGGTCATGCGCGAGCTACAGTTTCATTGCCGGTAAATTTCAGGCCCATATGTGTGCGCCGCTTCGTCGAAGAAACGAATGCAATTGGGGGCCGTCGCCTGGAGCAATGGCTGCCGGATGCAACGCCTCACCCGTTGGCGAGTTGCGATGCCAGTAGCTTCCTGTCGATCTTGCCGTTGGGGTTCCGGGGCAGGGACGGTTCCGGGTGCACGCGGATTTCTGCGGGCACCATGTAATTGGGCAGCAACCGCCGGCATTCGGCCATGAGGGTGGTCACATCCAGGGACGGGTTGTCGGCCGGGGCCGTGACCATGAGCACGATGGCCTGGCCCAGGGTGGCATGGGGCACCCCCAGGGCTACGGCCTCGCCCACCAGCCGGGTGGAGTACACCACTTCTTCCAGTTCGGTGGGACTCACGCGGTAGCCCGAAGTCTTGATCATTTCGTCGCGCCGGCTCACGAAATACAGAAACCCTTCTTCATCGCGCCTGACCGTATCACCTGACCAGACCGCCATTTCCGTCAGGGGCAGCGCCTGGCGCTGGCCGGGTACGGGCTTGAAGCGTTCAGCTGTTTTTTCCGGGTCGTTCCAGTAACCCAGGGACACCAGCACGCCCCGGTGCACCAGTTCTCCCGGTTCATGCGGGGCGCAGGGCGAGCCATCTTCGCGTACCACCAGGATTTCTGCATTGGGAATGGCCTTGCCCATGGAATCCGGACGGCGGTCCACTTCTTCAGGGGGGAGAAAAGTGGAACGGAAAGCCTCCGTGAGCCCGTACATGAGATAGGGCTGGGCGGATGGGAACAGGGCACGCAGCCGGTCCAGAATGGCCCGTGGCATGGCCCCTCCGGAGTTGGTGAAATAACGCAGGTGTTGAGTGGCCTCGGGCGTCCAGGGTGCCTGGGCCAACTGGATCCAGAGGGGTGGAACGGCAGCCAGTCCGGTGATGCGTTCCCTGGCCATGACCCGCACAATGTCCACGGGCAACAGGTAATTCATCAGTACGGCGCACGCACCGGTCAGGAATGCGGTGGTGAGCTGGTTGAGGCCGTAGTCGAAGCTGAGGGGCAGGACGGCCAGCAAGCGGTCTTCCGCATGGATACGCAGGTATTCCGCCACACTGTGGGCCCCGGTCACCATGTTGAGGTGGGACAGCACCACTCCCTTGGGTCGGCCCGTGCTGCCCGAGGTGTACAGGATGGCTGCCATGTCTGCATTGATGACGCGATGCCCTGAAAAGCCGTGTCCGGTGGTGGCCTCCTTCCAGGACAGTGGTCGCCATGTGGCCTCAGGCAGTGGCGCGGGCAGGCGGTCTCCCACCACAAGCACCGTATGCAAATCATGGCACTCCTTCAGTACCTCGGTCAGGGAGTCCAGACGATCAGCCGAGGTCACCAGGATGCGCACGTTGCAGTCTTTCAGGATATGGGCCACCTGGGGGGGGCGCAACACAGGGTTCACGGGGACGAATACCCCTCCGGCTGCCGAAGTGCCGAACAGGGCCGTGATGGTTTCAATGCGTTTTTCCAGATACACCGCCACCCGTTCCGAACGCCCGAGGCCCAGGGCCAGCAGCCCGCCTGCCACTTCCTTCACGAGGTTTGCCAGGGTGCGGTAATTCAGGCGCACGTCCTGACAGGCCAAGGCTTCACGTTCAGGATGAAGATGGGCGCTGTTCAGGATAAGGTCATGCAGAAGGGTGCTCATGGTCCTAGCCACTCCGTTGTCCAGCGGGCCACTTGATCCCGCCATTCCTTTCGTGAAAAGGTGTGATCGGCTTCCTCGAGCCTGTGTTGGGTGCAGTCCGGGCGGGCCAGCGCGGCTTGCCAGCGCGGGGAAGCGGAGACGGTGTCGGAAAATTCCTGGGCGGTGAGGTCGCGTCCGCTGAGGATGAGCAACACGCGCCCGGAAAACTGTTCCAGGGAAGCCAGCATGCGGTCAGGCAGCGGGAGCGCCGCAACCCCGGTTGGAGAAGGTTTTCTCATGCCTGTGATTGCACCACAAAAACTGCGCAGGGAGGACAGGAAATGGAAGTGTCCCGAAAAAATCTTGTGCCAGAAATCGCGACTGGCCAAACGTTCGACATAGTAGTGCTTGACCCGGGCCCGGGCTTCACCCTGGGGTGTCCTGACCC
>JAJZEL010000214.1 GCA_021828575.1 Pseudomonadota bacterium | reverse complement strand
CATGTTCTTCTGTGCCAATGAATGGACGACCCGTGCCCTGTCCCTGCATGAACTGTCCGCCCGCAGTTATGGCGTGGAGCGTCACGTGATCGTCTGCGGATACGGGCGCAGTGGTCAGACTCTCACGCGATTCCTGGAACAGGAGGGGTTGTCTGTCATTGCCCTGGACAGCGATCCGCAGCGTGTCCGTGCGGCTTCGGCTGCCGGGGAATCCGTGGTGTTCGGTGAAGCAGGGCGGCGGGACGTGTTGCTGGCTGCGGGCTTGCACAGGGCGGCGGCCGTGGTGGTGACCTTTGCCGACACACCCGTATCCCTGGCCATCCTGAGCCTTGTGCGTGAAATGGAACCCGGGTTGCCAGTGATCGTGCGTACTTTTGACGACGCCGACCTGGATCGGTTGAAGGATGCGGGGGCGGCTGAAGTGGTGCCCGAAATCCTGGAGGGCTCCCTCATGCTGGCTTCTCATGCCATGTTGGAACTCGGGGTGCCCCTGGCGCGTGTGCTTCGCCGGATTCGTCAAGTGCGTTCGGAGCGCTACCATCTCATGCGGGGGTTTTTCCGGGGCATGACGGACGAGTCAGGCGATGGCCCGGAGCAGGCTCAGCCGCGACTGCATTCAGTGGTCATACACGATGGCAGTCATGCACGGGGCAGGACGCTGGGGCAATTGGCCCTGGAAGCGTTGGGGGTGGAGGTCACCGCCATCCGCCGGCATGGTATCCGGGGCATGCAGCCCTCTCCAGACACGCATCTTCAGGTGGGTGACGTGGTCATACTGTTGGGCTTGCCGGAAGCTCTGGAGCAGGCAGAAAGGAGAGTGGTGGAAGGGTGACCGGGTTTGGACGGAAGTGCAGGCAATGGGTTAACATGCTCGTTTGGTTTTTCTGGGCGCATGTGTCAGTTCAATGACAAACCTCGTTGAAATTTCGCAGCTGAATTTTGGTTACGGGGAAAGCTTGGTCCTCAAGGGCGTCAACCTCACGGTGCCCAAGGGCAGCCTGGTGGCCATCATGGGTCTCAGTGGCTGTGGCAAGACCACCCTGTTGCGGTTGATGGGCGGCCAGTTGCAGGCAAGGGATGGCTCCGTTCGCGTAGCGGGCAAGGAGCTCAACCACATGAACCAGCGCGAGCTTTACGGGATGAGGCGCCAGATTGGCATGATGTTCCAGTTCGGGGCGCTGTTCACCGACCTGTCGGTGTTCGATAACGTGGCGTTCCAGATGCGGGAACACACGAACCTCCCTGAAAACATCATTCATGATCTGACCCTGATGAAACTCAATGCTGTGGGGTTGCGTGGGGTGCATGCCATGATGCCCTCCGAGCTTTCTGGTGGGATGGCGCGTCGGGTGGCCATGGCCCGTGCCACGGCCCTTGATCCGCAACTCATCCTGTATGACGAACCATTCACGGGGCTGGACCCCATTTCCATGGGGGTGATCGGACGGTTGGTACGCCGGCTCAATGACGCCTTGGGAGCCACTTCGGTACTGGTCACCCATGACATTCAGGAATCCATGAGAATCGTCGATTACATTTACTTCGTATCGGATGGTGTCATTGTGGCCCAGGGAACTCCGGACGAGATTCGCCAGTCCACATGGCCGTTTGTTCATCAGTTCGTCTGGGGAGAAGCCGATGGCCCCATGCCGTTTCATTATCCGGCGCCTGCCATGCGCGCCGATCTGGGTTTGCAGGAGGTTTAGGACATGGAAGCGGTATTACGCGGCATTCGGCTCGTGGGCGATCGTACCTTGCGCATCGTGGAGCGCATCGGGGCCACGGCGGTGTTTCTGGCCGTCACCTTGATGTATTCCGGAACCAGCCTCCAGCGTTTTGGCCTCGTGATTCGCGAAGTGTTCTATGCTGGCGTTCAATCCCTCATCATCATCCTGGTGTCTGGGCTTTTCGTGGGCATGGTGCTGGGACTCCAGGGATATGAAACCCTTCAGAATTACGGATCGGCGCAGAGTGTTGGCGTGCTGGTGGCACTTTCTCTGGCCCGGGAACTGGGGCCTGTGGTGTCGGCGCTTCTTTTTGCCAGCCGTGCCGGTTCTGCCATCACTGCAGAAATCGGCCTCATGAAGGCCACTGAACAGCTGTCCGCCATGGAAATGATGGCGGTCAATCCCATGGCTCGGGTGGTTGCCCCCCGTTTCTGGGGTGGGGTGCTGTCCCTGCCGCTTTTGGCCATGCTGTTCAGTACCCTGGGGATCATCGGAGGATACCTGGTGGCGGTGGTGATCCTGGGGGTCGACAGCGGGGCTTTCTGGTCGCAGATGCAGGCTGCCGTCGATTTCCGGCACGACATACTGAATGGGATCATCAAAAGCCTGGTCTTTGGGGTGGCCGTATGCGCCATTGCCACTTTTGAGGGGTATGAGGCGCCACCCACGGCTGAAGGTGTATCAGGAGCCACCACCCGTACGGTGGTGAGTTCCTCGTTGGCCATTCTGGCGCTTGACTTGTTGTTGACGGCTTTCATGATGAAAGGATGGGACTAGATGAACAGAAGCGTATTGAATTTCTGGGTGGGGCTTTTCGTCCTCATGGGGTTTTTTTCCTTCCTGACACTGGCGTTCAAGGTGGGTAACCTCGGATCGGAGGGTTCGGGTCACACCTATACCCTCCTGGCCCATTTCAACAATATCGGCCAGTTGAAGGAACGGGCCCCTGTGCGCAGCGCTGGCGTGCTGGTGGGGCGGGTAAAATCGGTACGGTTCGATCCTGTTCACTATAACGCACTGGTAAAGATGGATATTGATTCCCAGTATCACTTTCCCTTGGACACCTCGGCTGCGGTGTTGACCTCGGGCATTTTGGGCGAACAGTACATCGGTCTGGATGCAGGGGGTGACGACAAGATGCTCAAGGATGGTGGCGAAATCAAGTTGGTGCAGGGGGCCATGGTGCTTGAGCAGTTGATTGGTCAGTTTCTGTACAACAAGGCGCAGGACACGACCGCGGACAGCAAGGGAGGTAAACAGAAATGACGAGACCATGGCAATGGGCAGGCAAACTCGTGTCGAGCATTCTCCTCGTATGGGGCATGTCCGCAATGGCGATGGACATGGCCCCTGCTGACGTGATCAGCACCACAGCTGACCAGGTCATTGCCGCCATCAAATCGGACAAAGCCATACGGAATGGCGACCGGGCTGAAGCCTATAAGCTGATCGAGCAGAAGGTGTTGCCCCATTTTGATTTCACGCGCATGACCCGTCTGGCCGTGGGCCGCTATTGGCGTCAGGCTTCCGTTGACCAGCAGGCGCAACTCATCAGCGGATTCCGCGACCTTCTGGTGCGCACGTATTCCACTTCCCTGTCCCAGTACAAGGATCAGGTGGTACAGATGAAGGGAACCGATCTGCAGGATGGGGATGCCTTGGTGCACACAGCTCTCGTGCCCTCTGGCGGTCAACCCATCCCCATCGATTACAGCATGGAAAAAATGCCTGACGGGTGGAAAGTCTATGACATTACGGTGGATGGGGTCAGCCTGGTGACCAATTATCGTAGCGAGTTTGGTGATGTGGTGCGGCGAGACGGGGTGGATGGCCTGATTCATTCCCTGGACGAAAAACGCAAGCTGGCCGAGAAAAAATGACCATGGACACTGCCCGGCGCTTTTCTCCCGAAGGGGCATTGGTCATTGAAACCGTGCCGCGCTGGCTGTCAGCCCTGGATACCCAGTTGACCCGGGGCGCCCAGGTGGAGGCTGATTTTTCGGGAGTCTCTGACATTGATTCCTCTGTTCTGGCCCTGATGCTCCACTGGCGCAGGAAGGCCGAAGAGACCGGTGCCCGGCTGGCCTTCGTCCAGGTACCGGCCAATCTCGGAGTGCTGGCAGAACTGTATGGTATGACCTTCCTTCTGGAGCGCCCGGAGTCTTCCGGCATGACTGCATGAGTCCCGCCATTCGCATTCAGGGAGTGGACAAGCGTTTCGGCTCGGTACATGCCGTCAGGTCCATGGATCTTGAAGTGAATGAAGGCGAGTTCTTTGCCCTGCTGGGGCCCAACGGGGCTGGCAAGACCACTCTGATCAACCTGCTGGCCGGTCTGTCCCGCCCGGATGCGGGGCATCTGTTCGTGCAGGAATTCGACGTGGTGCGCCAGTACCGGGAAGCCCGTCGACGCTTGGGTGTGGTTCCCCAGGAACTGGTGTTCGACCCTTTTTTTACGGTACGGGAAACCCTCGAAATTCAATCGGGTTACTTCGGGTTGCCGCGCAATGACGACTGGATTGACGAACTGCTCATGCACCTGCAATTGTCTGACAAGGCAGGTACCAACATGCGCGCCCTCTCTGGTGGCATGAAGCGACGTGTTCTGGTGGCCCAGGCACTGGTTCACCGGCCTCCCGTCATTGTGCTGGACGAGCCCACTGCCGGCGTGGATGTGGAGTTGAGGCAAAGCCTGTGGAAGTTCATCCAGAAACTGAATCGTGAAGGCCATACCATTCTCCTGACGACACACTATCTCGAAGAAGTGGAAGCCTTGTGCGAGCGCGTAGCCATCCTCAAGCAGGGCCGCCTGATGGCTCTGGATACACTGAAGAATCTCATGAGTGCCCATCGCGCCCACAGGTTCGAGGATGTGTTCATTGCATTGATGCATAATGCCGGGGAGCAGGACGTCGTCGCATGACCGGTTTTCAGACCCTGCTCTACAAGGAGGTATTGCGTTTCTGGAAGGTGTCCCTGCAAACGCTGCTTGCGCCCCTGGTGTCCACCCTGCTGTACCTGCTGGTTTTTTCACATGTCATGGCAGGTCATACGGACATTTATCCCTCCATCACTTACGCTGCATTTCTGGTTCCGGGGTTGGTCATGATGTCCATGCTCCAGAACGCCTTTGCCAACAGTTCGTCGAGTCTGGTGCAGTCCAGGGTGACGGGCAACCTGGTTTTTCTGTTGCTGACACCACTGACTCCGGCCGAGATTTTTCTGGGATACGTGCTGGCGTCCATGTTGCGTGGTCTGCTGGTGGGCAGTGTGGTTTGTCTGACGGCGCTGTCTTTTTTCTCTCTGCCCTTTAGGGAGCCCCTGTGGGTTGCCGGGTTCGCCCTGCTGGCCACCTTCATGTCCGGAGCTCTGGGGGTGCTTGCCGGCCTGTGGGCAGAAAAATTCGATCAGATGGCTGCCTGGCAAAATTTCGTTATTTTGCCGCTGACTTTCCTGTCCGGGGCGTTTTACTCCCTGCATTCCCTGCCGCCGGTCTGGGCTGTGGTGTCACGTTTCAACCCGTTTTTTTACATGACAGACGGATTCCGGTACGGGTTTCTTGGGCACAGTGATGTTCCCCCGCTGGAATCGCTGACAATTGTCGCCGTCACCTGTTTGGCCTTATCATGGGGAACTATGGCCCTGTTGCGCTGCGGTTGGCGTCTGCGCACATGAGGTTCCCTTTCGATCAGGAGTTGGCAGGTCATGGTGTTACCCCAGGACATCAAGCAGTACATTGAATCCGGATTGCCTTGCGAGTGGGTGCAGGTGGAAGGTGACGGGCACCATTTCGAGGCAATAATTGTAAGCGCTCACTTTTCAGGAAAATCCCGTGTGGCGCAACATCAGTTGGTGTATAAGGCGTTGGGAGATCGTATGAGGGAAGAAATTCATGCCCTGTCCATGCAGACCCTGACGCCGGAACAGTGGCAGGCCCTGCGCAACCCGGCTCAGGGTTGAGCCTGAATGGATCAACTGGTCATTGCCGGAGGGCAGCCCCTGACGGGTGAAGTGGAAGTGTCCGGCGCCAAGAACGCGGCCCTGCCCATTTTATGCGCTTCCCTGCTGACAGCCCGGCCCTTGGTGGTGGACAATGTTCCCGAGTTGCGGGATGTGGGAACACTCCTGCGTCTTTTGGGTGACATGGGTGTTTTGGTGGAGCGTGCGCCAAGGCGCGTGACGCTGTGTGCCGAGTCCCTGAAGGAAGCCGTGGCGCCTTACGAATGGGTCAAGACCATGAGGGCTTCCATTCTGGTGTTGGGTCCCCTGCTGGCCCGGTTCGGGCGAGCCCGGGTGTCCCTGCCGGGAGGTTGCGCCATCGGGGAGCGTCCCGTGGATTTGCACATCAAGGGTCTTCAGGCCATGGGCGCACGCCTGGAAGTGACGCATGGCGACCTCGTGGGGGAAGCGGAACGCCTCAGGGGTGCCCGGATCTTCATGGACAAGGTGACGGTGACAGGTACCGAAAACCTCATGATGGCCGCTACCCTGGCAGAAGGCACCACCATTCTGGAAAACGCAGCTCGGGAGCCCGAAGTGGTGGATCTGGCAGAGTGTCTGGTGGCCATGGGAGCCAGAATTCGTGGCCATGGGACCGATGTGCTGACCATCGAGGGGGTACCGGAACTGTCCGGTGCCACGCATCGGGTCATGCCTGATCGCATCGAGGCGGGCACCTTTCTGGTGGCCGCTGCCGCCACGGGCGGTGAAATCCGGCTGTCGGGCGCCCGTCCGCGCACCTTGGACGCCATTCTGGACAAGCTGGTGGAAGCCAATGCATCCGTGGAATGCCAGGGGGACCAGATTCGCCTGCGCATGCGCGGGCCCAATCACGGCGTCAGCCTTCGCACGGCGCCATACCCGGCATTTCCCACTGATATGCAGGCCCAGTTCATGGCTATGAACGCCGTGGCGCAAGGGACCACGGTCGTGACGGAAACCATATTTGAAAACCGTTTCATGCACGTACAGGAATTGCGACGAATGGGCGCCAATATCGAAGTGGAAGGCAATGCCGCCATCATTCGCGGGGTGCCCCGACTGGAGGGGGCCACGGTCATGGCCACGGATCTCAGGGCCTCGGCGGGTCTGGTGATTGCCGGCCTCATTGCCGAAGGTGAAACGGTGGTGGATCGCATCTATCACCTTGACAGGGGATATGAAAAGCTGGAGGAAAAGTTTTCATGCCTGGGAGCCAGCATGCGTCGGCGCGTGGCTGGAGGCAATGCATGATGGCCTTTGATGGTGTGACGCTGGCCCTGTCCAAGGGGCGCATATTTCAGGACACGCTGCCCCTGCTGAAGGTGGCGGGCATTGTGCCCCAGACGGATCCGGAAACTTCCCGGCAGCTCATCATTGGTACCAATCGCCCGGATGTGCGACTGATCATCGTTCGCGCCTCTGATGTGCCCACCTATGTGAAGCATGGGGCGGCTGATTTTGGAGTGGCTGGCCGCGACGTGCTTCTGGAGCAGGGCAGCGAGGGACTTTATCAGTTGCTGGATCTGGGAATTGCCAAATGCCGCCTCATGGTGGCTGTGCCTCAGGGATTTGATTACGCGGCGGCCATTCGGCGTGGCGGGCGGCTGAGCATGGCTACCAAATACGAAAACATGGCGCGTAGCCACTTTGCCAAGAAAGGCATGCATGTGGATCTCATCAAGCTGTATGGTTCCATGGAGCTGGCGCCCCTGACCGGACTGGCCGATGGCATCGTGGACCTGGTGAGCAGCGGCAATACCCTGAAGGCCAACCATCTGGAGGCCGTGGAACTCATCGACCACATCAGCGCACGTCTGATCGTCAACGCGGCAGCCTGGAAACTCGGGCGCACGCGACTGGAACCGCTGGTGGAAGCATTTCGCCAGGGAGTGAAGGCAGAATGAAAATCCGCCGCCTCGATTCGACGCATGCCGATTTCCTCGCGCAACTGGATGCCCTGACGGCATTCGAGAGTGCCTTGGATCTCGAAGTGGAGCAGGCCGTTGCCCATATCATCCAGGCGGTTCGGCAACGTGGAGACGAAGCGCTGCTGGAGTATACCTGCCGTTTTGATCGGTGGGACCCACAAGGGGCGGGCGGGCTCGAACTGTCGCCTGCGCGCATGAGTGCGGCGCTGGATCAGCTGGCCCCGATGGCACGCCAGGCGCTGGAGGAGGCGGCTGCCAGGATCCGCCGGTTTCATGAAAGGCAGAAAGGAGAATCCTGGCGCCTGACGGAAGCGGATGGAACCGAACTGGGGCAACGTGTGACTCCGCTGGATCGTGTGGGTCTCTATGTGCCAGGCGGGAAGGCCGTATACCCGTCTTCTGTTCTGATGAATGCCATACCTGCTGCCGTGGCAGGGGTTCGGGACATCGTCATGGTGGTGCCTACGCCTGAAGGCATTCCCAATCCCATGGTGCTGGCTGCAGCAGCACTGGGTGGTGTCACGCAGGTGTTTGCCGTGGGCGGTGCCCAGGCCGTGGCTGCCCTGGCGTACGGCACCGCGACGGTGCCGGCGGTGGACAAGATCGTGGGCCCAGGCAATGCTTACGTGGCTGCTGCCAAGCGCCGTGTATTTGGCGTGGTGGGCATCGACATGGTGGCCGGTCCATCGGAAATCCTGGTCATCGCTGATGGTCAGACCCCTCCTGACTGGGTGGCCATGGACCTGTTTTCACAGGCCGAGCATGACGAGATGGCCCAGTCGATCCTGCTCTGCCCGGACGCCGGTTATCTGGATCGCGTGGAAGAAGCCGTGAATCGGCTTCTGCCGCAGATGAAGCGTCGTCATGTCATTGAGGCGTCATTGCTGGGGCGAGGGGCCATGATCCTCGTACGCGACCTGCAGGAGGCGTGCGAGATTTCCAGTCGCGTGGCTCCTGAACATCTGGAGCTTTCCGTGGCGGACCCCGAGCACTGGTTACCGCACGTTCTCCATGCCGGGGCCATTTTCCTGGGTCGATGGAGTTCGGAGTCTCTCGGGGACTATTGCGCCGGCCCCAATCACGTGCTGCCCACCGGGCGCACGGCGCGCTTCGCGTCGCCTCTTGGCGTATACGATTTCCAGAAACGCAGCAGCATCATCAAGGTTTCCGGTCAAGGGGCCCAGTCCCTGGGTCGGATAGCCACTATCCTGGCGGATCAGGAAGGGCTGGAAGCCCATTCCCGTTCGGCTGCCATGCGTATGGGGACATGAGGTGACCTCGCCCATCCGCGCAGACATCCAGGCGCTCAAGGCTTACCCGGTGCCGTCGTCGGCTGGCCTCATCAAGCTTGATGCCATGGAAAACCCCTATCTGCTCCCGGAAGCAGTGCGTCAGGCCTTGGCGGAGCGGTTGTCACGGCAGGCGCTCAACCGTTATCCCGACGCACACCATCAGGAGCTGAAATCCTGCCTGCGCGAGGCCATGGGCCTTCATGCAGGGGCAGGTTTGCTACTGGGTAATGGTTCCGACGAACTGATCCAGATGATCGCCATGGCCGTGAGTTGCCCGGGCGCTGTGGTCATGAGCGTGGACCCCTCATTCGTCATGTTCCGCATGATTGCCACGTTTCTGGGCATGCGTTACGTGGGTGTTCCCCTGCGGGAAGATTTTTCCCTGGATGGTCCGGCTTTGCTGGCATCCATCGAAATCCACCGGCCTGCTGTCATCTTCCTGGCCTATCCCAATAATCCCACAGGCAACCTGTTTGATCCCGCCGTGGTGCGGGAAGTCCTTCGCGTGGCCCCTGGCCTGGTGGTGGTAGACGAGGCTTATTTCCCTTTCACCGATCATTCCTTTCTGGGGGAACTTGACAGGTACCCCCGGTTGCTGGTGATGAGAACCCTCTCCAAGCTGGGACTGGCGGGTGTCCGGCTGGGTTTCCTGGCAGGAGACCCAGAGTTGGTGGGGCATCTGGACAAGGCGCGACTGCCTTACAATCTTTCGGTGCTGGATCAGGTGGCCGTGGTTGAAGTCAT
>JAJZEL010000166.1:9234-9783 GCA_021828575.1 Pseudomonadota bacterium | reverse complement strand
TTTCACGCACGTTGATGAAGCTGCCGTTGTCCTTGACCCATATGCCCGAACGAAACTGAGTAGCCACAAAATTGTTCAAGGCCTTGAGACGCCATTGCTGGGCTGCCTCCTGTGAAACGGGCATGACCAGTTCTCCCAGCACAAAGGCCAGAAGAACGAACCATACGCCTGTTTTCATGAGGGACAGACCGAGATGGTTCCTGGACATCCCGGAAGCACGCATCACCGTGATTTCGGAATGGGCAGCCAGGTTGCTCAACCCATACAGTGTTCCGATGAGTGCTGCAATAGGAAACAGCTCATAGGCGTGCCCCGGAATGGCGAGCGCCACATAAACGGACATTTGCAACAACTGGTACCCGCCCTTCCCCAGATCATTGAGCTCATGAATGAAATCGAAAAAAGAAAACAGGAACAACAGCGCTGAAAACACCAGCGCTGTTGCCAGGGCGACTTCTCTGGCCAGGTATCGGTTCAGCAACCGCATGGAAGTGGCAGCCTTAGAGGGTATCTATCAATTCCTGAAGAATGCCCGGATGTTTGAGGGTG
>JAJZEL010000166.1:0-9224 GCA_021828575.1 Pseudomonadota bacterium | reverse complement strand
AATGGCCGGATTTTCGAGGGTGGACACATCCTGGGTGATTTCTTCTCCACGGGCCAGAGCACGCAGCAACCGGCGCATGATCTTTCCCGAACGCGTCTTGGGCAAATTGTCCCCAAAACGGATTTCCTTTGGTTTTGCGATAGGTCCAATTTCCCTGGCGACCCACTCACGCATTTCAGCGGCCAGTTTTTTTGCCGCCTCTCCCAAGGGGCGTGCCTGCTTGAGCACCACATAGGCCACAATGGCTTCGCCCGTTACCTCGTCAGGACGCCCCACGACTGCAGCCTCAGCCACTTTCGGGCTGGCCACCAGGGCAGATTCCACTTCCATTGTCCCCAGACGGTGCCCGGAAACATTCAGGACATCATCGATCCTTCCGGTAATGGTGAAATATGCTGTCTCCGGATGACGAACCGCCCCGTCCCCCGCCAGGTAAAACCCACCCAGTTCGGAGGGAAAATAACTTTTCCTGAAGCGCTCGGGATCACCCCACAAGGTCCGGATCATGGAGGGCCATGGACGCCGGATGACCAGCAGGCCCCCATGTCCAGCAGGGACGACATTACCCGCCTCATCAACCACTGCCGCATCGATGCCCGGAAGAGGCAGCGTACAGGAACCGGGCACCAGGGGGGTGGCACCAGGCATGGGAGCAATCACATGCCCTCCGGTTTCCGTCTGCCAGAACGTATCCACCACGGGACACCGCCCCCCCCCACCTGTGTGTAATACCATATCCAGGCCTCAGGATTGATGGGCTCCCCAACCGTGCCCAGAAGGCGCAGACTGCTCAAGTCATACCGACCGGGGTGCGAATGGGGCTGTACCTCTGCCGCCTTGATCAGGGACCGAATGGCTGTCGGGGCCGTGTAGAACACGCTGACCCGGTGACGGGCAATGACTTCCCAGAACCGCCCCGCGTGCGGCCAAGTGGGCACTCCTTCAAACATCAATGCGGTGGCCCCCACGGCCAGCGGCCCATAGACCACGTAGGTGTGCCCGGTGATCCACCCGATGTCGGCCGTACACCAATAAACATCTTGCGGCTTGATGTCGAAAGACCACTGCATGGTCAATGCCGCCCACAAAAGATAGCCTGCGGTGGAATGCTGAACGCCCTTGGGTTTTCCCGTGGATCCGGAGGTATACAGGACAAACAGGGGATGCTCTGCTTCCACCCATTCGGGATCTGACGATCCCTCCTCCTTTACCATCATGTCATGCCACCAGAGGTCCCTGCTGGGCATCCAGTTCACCTGCCCCCCGGTTCTCCGGTAAACCACGACCTGTTTGACAGCTTCGCACTGACCCATGGAAAGCGCTTCATCCACAATGGACTTGAGGGGAAGACATTTTCCACCACGTTTTTGTTCATCCGCCGTCATGATCAGTGAGGCTCCCAAATCCACAACCCGTTCATGCAAGGACTTGGCAGAAAACCCTCCAAAAACCACGGAATGGGTAGCCCCGATGCGGGCACAGGCCAGCATGGCCACGGCACCTTCAATGGACATGGGCATGTAGATGACCACACGGTCACCTTTCCCTACGTCCAGTGAGCGCAACCCCCTGGCACACCGGAGGACCAGGTCGTGCAATTCCTGATAGGTGACACGGGACACTTCACCATCGTCAGATTCGAAAATCAGGGCTGTTTTCCGGCCCAATCCGCTTTGAAGATGACGATCCAGACAGTTGTAGGCTACATTGGTTTGCCCGTCATCAAACCACTTGTAGAAAGGGGGATTGGAATCATCAAGAATCCTTGTGAAGGGCTGGTGCCAATGCAGGTTTTCCCTGGCCAAGCGCGCCCAGAAGGCCAGCGGATCACGTGTGGCTTCATCACACATGGTCTGGTAAGACGCCATACCTGAAAGATTGGCCTGGGCCACGAACGTTTCGGCCGGGACAAACACCCTGTTTTCATGGAGCAGCGTTTCGCTGGACATGTCCTGTATCCTCCTCCTGCCTTTTGTTTTCATTCCAGAATGCCACAAGCGAGTATTATAGCCCGTGGCTTCCCTTCATTCTGATAAAGTGCCCTCCATCCTCAAGGAGACTTTTCGCCATGACACTCATCAGGGACGCAGACCTCATTCAGAGCATAGCCGACAGTCTGCAATACATTTCCTATTACCACCCTGTGGATTACATCCAGTCTCTGGGTCGAGCCTATGAAAAGGAGCAGTCGCCCGCAGCGAAGGATGCCATTGCACAGATCCTCACCAACTCCCGCATGTGTGCGGAAGGGCACCGCCCCATCTGCCAGGACACGGGAATCGTCAATGTCTTCCTCAAAATCGGCATGGACGTGCATTTCGAAACACGGGGCCCACTGGAACAACTGATCAACGAAGGTGTCCGGCAGGCTTACCTGAATCCTGACAATCCCCTGCGTGCATCAGTGCTGGCGGATCCCGCTGGCCGTCGCATCAATACTCATGACAACACCCCAGCGGTAGTGCACATGACCCTGGTACCGGGTGATGCCCTTGAAGTAATCGTGGCTGCCAAAGGCGGAGGGTCGGAAAACAAGGCCAAATTCACCATGCTCAACCCTTCAGACTCCCTTGTGGACTGGATTCTGGGCGTCGTCCCCACCATGGGGGCAGGGTGGTGTCCGCCAGGCATGCTGGGGGTGGGCATTGGAGGCACTGCTGAAAAAGCCATGCTCCTTGCCAAGGAATCGCTCATGGCGCCCATCGACATGGCCGAATTGAAGTCCCGTGGCCCGCAATCTCGCATTGAGGAACTGAGAATCGAACTGCATGACCGGATCAATGCGTTGGGTATTGGCGCACAGGGGCTGGGGGGGCTGCGTCCCTTCCCGTGGCCGTGATCCCCAACTGCGCTGCTACCCGTCATGCTCATTTCACCCTGAGGGGTGACGGGCCCGCCCACCTCGCCCCACCTTCGCTGGCAGACTGGCCAGCAGTGACCTGGATGGCTTCGCCGCAGGCCAGGCACGTGGATCTATCCTCTCTTCAGCCCGAAGACGTGACCCACTGGAAGCCCGGCGAAACCCTTCTTCTGTCCGGAAAGTTGCTCACCGGCAGAGATGCAGCCCACAAACGCATCATCGACATGCTCAATCGTGGCGACCCCTTGCCCGACGGACTGGATTTCAGAAACCGTTTCATTTACTACGTGGGTCCCGTGAACCCTGTCAGGGGTGAAGTGGTGGGTCCTGCTGGACCCACCACGGCCACCCGCATGGACAAGTTCACCGGAGTCATGCTCGAAAAAACCGGGTTGCTCGGCATGATCGGCAAGGCCGAACGGGGACAGCAAGGTATTGATGCCATTCGAACCAATGGTTCCGTGTATCTCATCGCCGTAGGCGGTGCTGCCTACCTCGTATCACGTGCCATCCGTTCTTCATGCATCGTGGCATTCCCGGAACTGGGCATGGAAGCCGTGTACGAATTCGAGGTGGAACGCATGCCAGTGACCGTGGCCGTGGATTCCAGGGGAGAGTCGATTCACCAGACAGGGCCTGCTGAATGGCGCTTGAAGATTGAACGCGGGATGTTCAGGAAGCCTGTTTCGCCGGATCACGCATGATCTGAGCCAAGTCATTCAAAACCTGCCTCACCTGCTGGACGCGTTCCAGGGAAGTGTCGCCACGAATCAGCACTTTCAGGCGATCCTGACCCGCGAGACGAAAGTGGGGCCGCTTTTGCATCAGCATGATCAGATCCTGGGGCTCCAGAGGCGTGTGGACGCCAAACTGGATGAGGATATGCTCTCCCTGGGCATCCACTTTCCTGATGCCCAGGGGGCGCCCCAGCAGACGCAAACGATGGCAGTCCAGTAACAGGCGAGCAGACTCCGGCATGAGCCCGAACCGGTCTGTCAGTTCTTCCTGAAAATCTTCCAGTGCCTCCAGACTGTCACTATTGGCCAGTCGCTTGTACAGCACAAGGCGTTCGTGAATATCACCGCAATAGTCCACAGGAAGCAGGGCCGGGGCGTGAAGGTTGATTTCCGTCGCCACTTCCAGCGGCGCTTCAAGATCCCAGCTTTCGCCTCGCTGCAATGCACTGACGGCCCGTTTGAGCAAATCCGTGAACAGGTTGAAACCCACCTCGTGAATTTCTCCACTCTGTGAATCGCCCAGCACTTCACCCGCTCCGCGAATTTCCAGATCCTGCATGGCCAGGTAAAAGCCTGAGCCCAGTTCTTCCATCATCTGGATGGCTTCAAGCCGTTTTTTTGCTGCCTCAGTCAACGCGTCGTGCGGCGGCGTCAACAGGTAGGCATATGCCTGATGATGGGAACGACCCACGCGCCCCCTGAGCTGGTGCAATTGGGCCAGGCCGAAACGGTCTGCACGATGAATGAGGATGGTATTGGCCGTGGGCACATCAATGCCCGTTTCAATGATGGTGGAACAGAGAAGGACATTGGACTGCTGCTGATAAAACTCCCGCATGACCCGTTCCAGCTCGCGCTCACGCAATTGGCCATGGGCAACCGAAATCCGAGCCTCAGGAAGCAGTTTTTCCAAATGGGTCCTCATGTTGTCCATGGTTTCCACTTCGTTATACAAAAAGTACACCTGCCCTCCCCGCTGCAATTCGCGAAGCGTGGCTTCCCGAATGATGCTGTCCGACTGCGGGTAGACAAACGTCTTGATGGCCAGACGCTTCTGGGGTGCCGTGGCAATCACGGAAAAATCCCTCAACCCCTCCAGTGACATGGCCAGCGTCCTGGGAATGGGAGTGGCTGTCAGTGCCAGCACATCCACCTCTGCCCGCAATGACTTGAGGCGCTCTTTCTGCCTGACACCGAAACGGTGTTCTTCATCAATGATGACCAACCCAAGGCGCGCAAACCGCACAGACTCGGAAATCAGCTTGTGGGTGCCAATGACGAGATCTACCCGCCCGTTTTCCAGGCCCGCCAGGGTATCAGCCACTTCCTTGGAAGAACGGAATCGAGACAGTTCAGCGATTTTCACGGGCCATTCTGCAAAACGATCTGAAAAATTCTGATAATGCTGCTCTGCCAGCAAGGTGGTGGGCACCAGAATGGCCACCTGATAGCCTGCATTGATGGCCAGAAATGCCGCCCGCATGGCCACTTCCGTTTTTCCAAAACCCACATCCCCACAAATCAGACGGTCCATGGGTTTTCCGGACCGCATGTCTGTCATGACCGCCTCGATGGCAGCCATCTGGTCCGGAGTTTCATCAAAATCGAAGCCCATGGCAAAAGCAGCATATTCTTCTTCGCGGACAGAAAATGGTAACCCTTCCCGTGCCGCTCTTCGGGCATACAGATCCAGAAGTTCGGCAGCCGTATCCCGGGCACGAACGGCGGCTTTTCGGCGCGCTTTCTCCCACTGGCCACTACCCAGACGATGCAGCGGGGCGTCGTCAGCCGGGCCGCCTGTGTACCGCCCAATGAGATGCAACTGGGATACCGGCACGTAAAGCGAGTCGTCACCCGCATACAGCAGTTGCAGGAACTCCGTGGCCCCTTCTCCCACATCCAGCGTGGTCAGCCCCATGAACCGGCCAATGCCATGCTCCACATGCACAACCGGATCACCAACACGCACTTCTGAAAGGTCTCGCAGAAGGGTATCGTTCAGCGACGTGGCTTTCCTATCTCGTCGGCGGCCTTGTCGAACGTGAGTCCTGTAAAGTTCGGCCTCCGTCACCACCGCCAGGTTTTCGTCCACCAACAGACACCCTGCCATCAACGGCGCTTCCGCAATGGACAATTTTTCGGTGCCTGACGTGAATTCTCTCCAGGTCTTGACGGGAATTGCTGCCAGATTGAAATGGGCCAGCATCTGCCTGATGGTTTCCCGACGCCCCAGACTTTCAGCCGTCACCAATACCCGACCCGAAAAACCGTCCAAAAAGTCTGCCAGTTTTCTTGCGGGCCACTCTGCATTCCTGATCACTTCAAGTTCCGGCAATGCAACTGCTTTCAGGGCCACCTGGTCCGACACCTCGCCCACCCTCAGCCGAAAGACTTCGTGGTTTGCGACAGCATTGAAAAAGGATTCCTGCTGGAGAAACAGGTCGTCGGGAGCCAGCACAGGTTGTGCACGGTCACCTTTGAGAAGATTCCATCGGCTCTTCGTGGACTCCCAGAACGATTGCATGGCCACCTCCAGATCATGATGGAGGCACAGGGTGGCTTGGGGCGGAATATAGTCGAAAAGGGTAGCGCACTGCTCGAAAAACAGGGGCAGGAAATATTCGATGCCCCCAGGAAGGATGCCCTGACTCACGTCCTTGTAGAGGCGACAACGTGAAGGATCACCTTCGAACCGTTCGCGGAAGCTTTCCCGAAAGCGCATTCTTCCTTCATCGTCCGTGGGAAACTCGCGGGCTGGCAACAAGCGGATTTCCTGAACGGGATAAAGTGTCCGCTGGGTATCTGCGTCAAAAGTGCGCAGAGTATCCACCTCACGGTCCATCAACTCAATCCTGTAAGGCAGGGGGCTCCCCGTGGGGAACAGATCCACTAACCCACCCCGGATGCAATATTCTCCCGGACGAACCACCTGACTCACATGAGCATAGCCGGCCGTCGTCATGCGGGAGCGGAAATGTTCCAGATCCAGGGTTTCACCCTTGCGGAGAAGAAAAGTGCGCGCCATCAGATAGCTGACGGGAGGCAACCGATAAAGTGCTGTGGAAACCGGCACAATCAGGATACGACAATGATGGCTGGACAAGTGCCACAAGGTGGCCAGACGTTCTGACACCAGATCCTGATGAGGTGAGAACTGGTCGTAGGGAAGGGTCTCCCAGTCCGGGAAAAGGAGCACTGTTTCGTTGGGAAGAAACCAGCGGATTTCTTCCAGCAACCGTTGCGCGTGCCAAGCCGTTTCCGTGAAAATCACCAGCGGGTGATCCGGATCACCTGCCATACGTGACAACAGGAGCGCATCTGCCGAACCAGCCGGCAACAGGATTTTCTTCAAGGAAGCAAACAGAGAATCAGGCGGTGCGTGTGGTAAAGCTTTCCCCACAACCGCAGGCATCGGTCACGTTAGGATTGTCGAAACGAAAGGCGGCGTTCAGCCCTTCCCTGCGATAATCCACGGAAGTTCCATCCAGATACTTCAACTGTTCCCGATCCACCACCACAGACACCCCATCCGATTCGAACCGGGCATCATTTTCCAAAATCTCATCAGCATAGTCCACCACGTAGGCCAACCCCGAACATCCCGACTGCTTGACGCCGAGCCTGAGGCCCACACCCTTGCCCCGCTTGACCAAGGACTGTTGCACCTGTTGAGCTGCTGCCGGTGTTAATGTCACTGCCATGTTTTACCCTCCAACACCTGTGGTCACCATCCAGATAGGACATTGGACGCATTATAAAATTCCCGGCAACGGAATGTCATGTCACTTTTCAAGCTCATGATTCCCGTGTTCCCGAGCTTCCAGGATCTGCGACAATTCCTGAACCCTGGCTTCCAGCGCTGCATTGCGGCTGATCACCTCCTGCAAAGCCTGAATCACTGGATCACGGTCATTATCCGACGAGGCATATGCCGTGAACTGCGGGGCGGTCTTCAGCGGCTTGTGATCCTCACCCTCCAGCACGCGGCCGGGAATGCCGATCACCGTGGCCCCAGCCGGAACCGGCTTAACCACCACCGCATTAGAGCCCACCTTTGCCCCTTCACCCACGTAAATGGGTCCGATAATCTTGGCGCCTGCCCCCACAATGACCTTGGATCCCAGGGTGGGGTGCCGCTTACCCTTGTTCCATGAAGTGCCTCCCAGAGTAACCCCCTGATACAGGGTGCAATCATCGCCCACTTCTGCGGTTTCGCCGATGACAATGCCCATACCGTGATCAATGAACACCCTGCGTCCGAGCGTTGCTCCGGGATGAATTTCAATGCCTGTCATGAAACGGGAAAACTGGGATGTGAAACGACCCAGCCATTTCAGCTCACGACGCCAAAACCAGTGTGCCAGCCAGTGGAGCAGCACGGCATGAAAACCGGGATAAAGGGACACCACCTCCCAGCGGCTTCTGACCGCAGGGTCCCGTTCGAAGACAATGTCGACCTGCTCACGAATCCGGCTGAGGATCATGATGTTTTCTCCGGAGATGTCAGTGCTCTCAGGATGCCCCGCAGGATATTCACCTCTTCCCGTTCCACCAATGCCCTTGAATAAAGCCTCCGTAACCTGATCATCAAGCGTCCGGGTTGTTCGGGATCGAGAAAGCCACTGTCCGTCATCACTTGCTCCAGATGCCTGTAAAAATGCTCCAGTTCTTCGTGAGATGCAAGAGGGCGCGTGGCAGGTTCCGACGTGCCTGCTTCCGGCAGGAATGCCTGCCGGAATTCATAGGCCGCCACCTGCACGGCAGCAGCAAGGTTCAGTGACCCAAAGGAAGGGTCAGTGGGAATGTGACAAAGCCTCTGGCACGCATCCAGTTCAGCGTTGGACAGACCGGACATCTCCGTCCCAAACACCAAGGCCACATCACCTTCATCGGGCAGTTCCCTGGAAAGCCAATGAGCCATGTCCCGCACTGCCAGCATGGGATGCGATAAATCCCGGCGTCGTGCGGTGAATCCGATAGCCAGACCAGTCCCCAGCAAAGCCTCCTCGAGAGACTCGCACACCCGCGCACCCTGCAACAGGTCATCAGCGCCCGATGCCATGGCCGTCGCCTGCTCATCCGGGAAATATCTTGGTTGCACCAGCACCATCCGCGATAATCCCATGGTTTTCATGGCGCGTGCAGCCGCCCCGATGTTTCCGGGGTGTGTGGTCTCGCACAGGACGATGCGAATGCGATTCAGCATTACCCGATCAGACGTTCTGGATCAATAACAACAGTTGGGAAAATATCTTGGGTGTCCCTGCCACCACGTGCCCCGTTTCCAGAAACTGCTGGTTGCCTTCCAGATCTGACACCCACCCGCCCGCCTCC
Organism: Pseudomonadota bacterium; assembly: GCA_021828575.1. Classification (GTDB taxonomy): domain Bacteria; phylum Pseudomonadota; class Gammaproteobacteria; order Burkholderiales; family Ferrovaceae; genus JAJZEL01. The sequence continues at coordinate 293 of JAJZEL010000166.1, read as the reverse complement.
TGTACCAGAAGCGTGCCGGCAGCGATGTCCCAGGGCTTCAGGTTCAACTCCCAGAATCCGTCATATCGACCGGCTGCCACGAAAGCCAGATCCCGCGCTGCCGACCCTGGCCGGCGAATGCCCGCAGTCTTTCTCATGACTTCGGCAAACATGCGCAGGTATTTTTCCTGGTGCTCCATGGTAGTGAAGGGAAAGCCCGTGCCGATCAGGGCATCTTCCATCCGGATCTGCTGGCTGACGCGAATACGCCGATCATTCAGGAAGGCCCCGCTTCCACGAGAGGCTGTGAACAG
>JAJZEL010000180.1 GCA_021828575.1 Pseudomonadota bacterium | reverse complement strand
GCCAATGCCCTGACCCAAGTCCATGAACAACTGGTTCAGGCCCTATGCCTGGAAGGACGCCCTGCTGAAACACCTCAAGAGATTAAGGTTGTGGCCAACCAGTTGGCACACTTCCATAATTCTCTGGAAACAACTTTGTACAGGGCCAGAATGGAAGCAGACGCAGACAAAACAGAATTTGATGCGGGCGCAGAACTGGTGAGGCGACTCACTGAAGAAACCCTCACCTATGCAAAAAGCCATGCATCGCTTACAAACCCTGGCCTGTCGATTGACACGCCATCGCCTGGCATCCGGTTTGATCCGCTGGCAGTTGCACTGGCAGGTGGCCGTGGGGCCATCATGCTGGGCGTCATGTCCCTGATCTGGATTTATACGCAATGGGAGTCGGGCATCGAAGCCATTACCCTTGCTGTCGTATCAAGTACACTGTTTGCCACTTCACCCGCCCCCATCACGACCCTGCGCCAATTCGCCACGGGTGCCGCTATCGGTGCAGTCCTGTCCTACTGGACAGGTTTCCACTGGATACCCGAGGCCCAAGGATTACCCATGCTGATATTGGCACTTATCCCTGGCATTGCGGTGGGCGCCTGGCTGACAGCCAAACCGGAACGGGCCGTCACAGGGGCAGGTCTGTTCATCGTCATGTTCATGCACCTCGGCTTTGGCGCCAATGATGCCCCTGATCCGCTTGCATTCATGAACGACATCCTGGCCGATTTTTTTGCCATCCTGCTTTCAGGGGTTTTGTATGGACTGATTGATCTGACGGGGAGCGTCTGGTCACGCAGGCGAACCATCATCGCCCTGCAAAACATGCTGGCAAATGCCTGCCGAGAACCCTTGCCATTGAGACGTGAAAAATTTGAAACAGGCGCTAGAGACCTGGTGTATCGCGCAGGAAGTCTCAGAAGGATAGCCGGTCCTGAAGACTTGAAAGTGATCGAATGGTTGCTGGCCGCACTTGAAACCGGGCATATGATCATTACCCTCAGGGAGCTGTGTGAGGAGACCAGCGAACCGAAAGTGCGCACCTTGATCAGTCAAGCGCTTGATGAAGTGGCAACCTATTTCGATCACCCTACCCATGATGACCTTTCACGAATCATGAAAACCCTGGACACCATCACTTCTTCACTCGGAATTGAGGACTCTTCCCAGGCGCGACGCACGAAAGTCACTTTTCATTTGCTTAAAGGCTCCCTGTCGTCAGGACAAACACTGATGAACCCCGCGCCGGAGGACTCGCCATGATCAGGGAATTTCTTCTATTTGATGCACTGGTTCCCACGCTTGTGCCCGTTTTTCTGCTCACAGGATGCCTGATGCTGTTTCTTGACCGTCTGTTTGCCGCCACAGGACTGTATTCCATTGTCTGGTATCCCTCGTTGTTCAGGGCAGCTGCTTTTGCGATCCTGTTCTCGGGAATCGGACTCCTTGTTTACTGACCGGAAAAATGATCATGAACGCACCCTTCCGACAAACTTTCAGGATATCCATCACAACATTGCTGCTTGTGATCGCCGTGTGGCTTGGGCACAGGCTGTGGGTCCATTACATGGATTCCCCCTGGACACGGGATGGACGCATCAGGGCTGATGTGGTGGATATTGCTCCCGACGTGAACGGGCTGGTGGTTCAGGTGTCCGTCAGGGACAACCAGTACGTGCGCAAGGGAGAGCTTCTGTTCAGGATTGATCCGGCGCGTTACCAGAACGCACTGTTGGCAGCCCAGGCCATTGCTGATGAAAGAAAGGCAGAACTCGAATTAAAGGAAGGTCAGGCCATGCGTCGGTCGAAAGTGGATATGAGGGTGGTCTCTGGTGAAGAGCGGGAAGATGCCAGCCTCAATGCGGCCAGTGCACGAGCCAGATACTTGGCTGCAATGGCTGACCGCGACCGCGCAAAGCTTGATCTGGAACGTACGGAGATACGTGCACCAGTGGATGGATGGATATCTAACCTGCTGGTCAGACCGGGCGATTTTGCCCATGTGGGCACAGCCGAACTTGCCTTGATCGACCAGCATTCCTTCTGGGTGTATGGGTATTTCGAAGAAAACAAGATTCCGTTGTTAAAAGTCGGGGATACAGCGCAAATCAGGCTGTTGGGCTCTGATACCCTGCTTTCAGGGCACGTGGAAAGCTTTGCCCACGGCATTTCAGATCGGGATAACCCCACAGATTCTCGTCTGCTGGCCAACGTCAATCCCAGTTTCAACTGGGTCAGGCTGGCCCAGCGCGTCCCGGTACGCATCAGGCTGGATGGCATTCCAACAGATAGCCACCTCGTGGCCGGCATGACCTGCACCATTATCGTACATCCCGGTACTTTACACCCGGCCATGTCAAATGTTTTAAAATAGCTAAGCATGTGAATACACTCCCCGAAACCATGGCCTCTCCGTCGACGCGCACCTCTTTCTTTCATCCCGTGGCCTTCATGGGCGCCCTGCTGGCCCTTTTCTTTGCCTGGCTCCCCGCACTGTTCATGGCCATTGGACATCCTGCCTGGCCGCTGTTCATCGGGCTGTTTCTCATGCCTGTTCTGGAATGGCTGGCAGGTGACTATCAGGGACCAGTGCCTTATTGGCATTTCTGGACACTACGAATCATCCTGGCCGGAATCACGATTCAAGGACTGGTGGGCGCTCATTTTTCGGCTGCGTGGCCCTGGTGGCTGGTGGTGGTGGCTGGCGCAGGCTCAGGCTACGCGGCTGGAAGTTCGGGCAATGCTCTGGGGCATGAGTTGGGACATGGCCGCGCCAAATGGGATCGCCGCCTGGCCAAATGGTTTTTCACGACCGTATGCTTTGGCCATTACACGCAGGAACACGGAGCAGGCCACCACGTGCTGGTGGGAACCCCCAAGGACAGCCTGTACACTCATGTTTCGGACAATCTGGCCTCCTTCTCGAAACGCAACATGATCAAGCAACTAAAGGTTGGAATCGAAATTGCCAAAGCCAGAAATAACCTGTGGGCCGAAGTGTACGGTCCCATCTTTTTTTACCTTTGCATCAATGTGGCTTTCCTGGTCCTGGATGGCTGGAAAAGCGTGGTATTCCTCACAGTCCAGACTGCCATCATGTACACGGTGGACGCCTCCATCACTTTCATCCAACATTGGGCATTGCACCGGAAGGAAGTGAACGGCCGGTATGAGCGCATTGGCCCCCAACACACCTGGGATTGCAAGAACTGGATCACCACCCTGATCTCTTTCAACAACTGCCGGCACGCAGACCACCACATCAATCCGGGAAAAGACCTCAACGGGCTGGAGCGGGTACCCGAGGCACCCCAATTGCCCTATGGTTACGCAGTCATGGGTACTCTGGCCAATTTCCCTGATCTGTTCAGAAAAATTCTGGAGCCTCATTTGCCAGCAGCCCCCCCCTGAAACCTTCGGGATTCCAGGGGGACTTCCGATTTATGGCAACTCGGGTCTGCTTACCTGATTTAGGCGCTCATCAGTCAGGCTCTGGAGGAAAGCCACCAGATCCGACTTTTCATCCTCGGTCAAATGCAAAGGCATCAGCAGGCGGTCCTGGTTGGGGGCCTTGGAATTACCTCCCGCATTGTAGTGGTCAACCACTTGCCTGAGCGTGGAAAATGCGCCGTCATGCATGTAGAAAACCAGAGCGCCAGAATTGTATAGTGTGGGCGTCTTGAATTTACCCTTGTCATCATCCTTGTGGGTCACCTCATACCGGCCCAGATCTTCATGCAAGGGGCCCACTTGCGGGACCCCAATGTTATGAAACTGGTTGTCGGTCATGAGAGGGGCCGTATGACAAATGGTGCACAACCCCTTCCCGGTGAAAATGGCAAATCCCCGTTTGGCCGCAGGTGAAAGCGCCTGCACGTCCCCTCTGACATACTTCTGGAATGGAGACTCCGTGGCCACCAGCGTCCTTTCAAAGGCAGCAATGGCCTGAGCCAGGTTTTCCGGCGTGGCTGGCGAACCAAAGGCTTCCTGGAATTCCTTTCGGTATCCGGGAATCGCATTCAGCCTGTTCACCACCTCCTGAACATGCACGGCCATTTCCGCAGGTGAGCTGATGGGTCCCATGTGCCCCGGCAAAGCCCCTGTTTGCTGCTCCAGGGAAGCGGCACGACCGTCCCAAAACAGGCTTGTGGAGTAGGCAGAGTTATCCCATGTGGGGGCCCAGCGACCCAACTCCCCTACCTGTCCGAAAGCTCTGGGAGTCAATCCACCCCCTCCCGTCGAGGACACGTGGCAACTGGCACAGCTGAGGGCATCATTCTTGGAAAGACGCGTATCAAACGCCAATTGCTTACCCAGGGCAATTTTTGCTTGTGACTGCGGGTTGTTGGCAGGGATCGGTGCTTCAGGCAATTTCCAGATGGACAGATCGTCCGCTCGAGCTGCCTGGGTAGCAAATGACATGGTCATCGCCAGTAAAACCAGATGATGGTAGGGCAGTTTCATTTTTCTCTCCGGTAACATGGGGTTCTAACAGATTTTCCAGACTGTACTTTACTGCAATGGAAGGAATTATATTATGTCTAAAATAATTTTTAGATATTTATTTTTTATAAGTTTAATGAATAATTCGTAAAATCCCGGACAGCGTCTCCTCTCAAGGATGTCAAGCATATTGGGATTCATTGTAATTTCTTGAATTAAAGGATAAAGTGTGCGCATACAAGAAGCTGTCTGCCGGAGCACCGACATGCAACACGGGATGACTGGAACTGCCTCCCTGCCCCCGCTCATTGTCGTCATTGATGACGAATTCACGAGTCGCGTCATCATCGACAAGATTGTCAGGACGGTGCAAAACAATGCCGTCATTGAAGCATTTCAGTCCCCTCTCAAATTTCTGGGATGGATGCACTGGAATCTGCCAGACCTGATCCTCATCGACCTGCACATGAAAGAAATGTCTGGCCTGGAAGTCATCCAGGCCATACGCCAAGTGCCTGCCATGGAAACCGTACCGGTCGTGGTCATCACCTCGGACAGCGATCGTGAAACCCGTTACGCCGCCTTGGACATGGGGGCCACTGATTTCATGATCAAACCGGTTGATCCCTATGAATGCCGTGTTCGTTGTCGCAACCTGCTGGCCATGCGCCAACATGAAAAAGCCCTCAAGGAACACTCCATGAATCTGGAACGTTCCATTTTCAGGGCTACCCAGCAAATACGTGAACGTGAGCAGGAAACCCTCTATTGCCTGGCCAAAGCCGGTGAGTTCCGGGATTCTGAAACTGGAAACCATATCCTCAGAATGGCCCACTATTCGCGCCTCATTGCAGAAGCACTCGACATGGACCCGGCGCATTGTGAGCTCATTGAAAAAGCAGCGCCCATGCACGACATTGGCAAAATCGGGATTCCTGACCAGATTCTCCTGAAGCCTGGGCGACTGACGGAAGACGAATACCACATCATGAAAAACCATCCCATGATCGGCTATAAGATCCTGAAGGAAAGTCCTTCAACGATCCTGAACAAGGGTGCGCTCATTGCGCTTGGTCACCATGAAAAATTTGATGGATCAGGCTATCCTCAGGGATTGAAAGGCACGGAAATTCCCATTGAAGCAAGAATTGTTGCCGTGGCGGATGTGTATGACGCGCTGACCTCGGTGCGCCCCTACAAAAAAGCCTGGTCCAATGATGAAGCCATTGGTTACCTCAGGGACAATCGTCTCAAGCACTTCGACCCCGATTGCGTGGAAGCCTTCATGAGCCAGTACAGCAAGGTTTCGCTGATCCAGCAACAACTCAAGGACACGATGCTGCAAGTGGATCTCGAGGCCATTCGATAATGCGGGGAGCCTTTCGGGCATTCCTGGAAAAGCTGCGTAATCGGGAAGGAGAACACGAACAGGTCGCATTTCGTGTGGTTTTCACTTTCGCGATTTTTCTGTTTCTCACGTACGAAATGTTTGGGGATTCAGGCAATCCCGAAAAAATTCAGCCTTCTCTTTATATTTTTTCCATCCTTTATCTGTCCGTATCTGTCGCGTTGTTCTGCCTCCTTGTCGTAGCTAAAGAATCCTCAAGAAAACGGCAGTGGGTAGCCATGGTTGCAGACATCAGTGCCACAACCTATGCCATGTTCAGTACTCGGGAAACCGGACTGATTTTCTTTGGAATCTATCTATGGATCATCGTAGGCAATGGAATCCGCTACGGCATACAGTCTCTGATGATCTGCTACGGCATCAGCCTGCTGGGTCTTGGAGTGGTCATTGAATTCAATCCTTACTGGAAAGCCAACCCCCATCTGGCTATTGGCTTGTTCCTGACCCTACTTCTGATCCCCGTCTACATGCTCAAGCTCCTCAAAACACTGAACATGGCTATCAAGACAGCTCAGGAAGCCAGTCAGGCCAAAAGCCAGTTTCTGGCCCACATGAGTCATGAAATGCGCACCCCATTGAATGGTGTCATCGGCACAAGTGATCTGCTGACCACTACGCCACTGGATGGGGAACAGTTTGAATTGGTCAATACCCTCAAAATATCTGCCCAGACGCTGTTGATGCTCATTGAAAACGTGCTCGATTTTTCAAAAATCGAAAGTGGAAAACTCATATCGGATGCCGTGGATTTTGACCTGCACCAACTGGTTCGAGGCACGCTGGAAATGTTCAAGCCGCAGGCCAGCATAAAAGGCCTGCGGCTGAATATACGGTTCAGCGCAGAAACCACTTACCTGCTCACAGGCGATTCACTGCATCTGAAGCAGATCATCATCAATCTGGTGGGGAATGCCATCAAGTTCACTCAGGAGGGGAGCGTCGAACTTCGCATCACCACCAACATGCAGAATGAAACCACTACAAACCTGCATTTCGAGGTCATCGACACTGGTATTGGCATTCCTGCTGATGCACAAAAAACCATATTTGACAGCTTTACCCAGGCCAATTCGCATATCACACGCCAGTTTGGGGGTACCGGGCTAGGCACCACCATCTCCAGGCAACTGGTGCGATTGATGGGCGGTGACATTGGCCTGCGTAGTGAACCCGATGTGGGCAGCGTATTCTGGTTCAATCTCCCCTTCAAAAAGCAGCAGGTGACAGATCAAAACAGGATCATGGGCCCGCTGGAACAAATTCAGGTGATTACGCTCGGCTTCAGCCCGCTTGAGCGTGAAACCTTGGGCCAGCATCTCAGGACATGGTCAGTAGATTTTGAACACGAGGTTTCACTGCAACGAATCATGGTGAAGCTCGAATATCCGACGCGTCCCTCAAAAGCTTATGTGGTCATGTGCTGCCCGGAAAATCTGGGCATGACACCAGCCGATCTGGCCAATCAGTTCCAGAATGTAATTCTTTACCGGGAACTGGCCATCATTCATGTTCAGGCAAGCAGCGCTATATTTGTTCCTGAGCATGATCTTCTGGAAATGGGTTACACCTGTTCCCTGTCAGCCCCCATCAGCAAGACCCTGTTATTCAACGCACTGCATGGCATCATGGCCCCACAGCCTTCTCAGGGAGTCATTGCACTCAAGGACCGGTTCCAGTTGCAGGCAAGCGAAAAAACAGGGTTGCATCTGCTTCTGGCCGAAGACAATGGCACCAGCCGGCGCATCATATCAAAAATCCTGGAACTGGGAGGGCATCAGGTTGAACTGGCAGAGGATGGTGACCAGGCACTGGATCTCCTTGAGCACAACGACTATGACCTGATCATCCTTGACATGAACATGCCGGTAGTGGGTGGCATTGATGTCCTGAAAATTCACAAGGCCACATCGCGACAAAAACCCCCAGCCCCCGTCATCATACTGACCGCTAATGCCACGCGTGAGGCCAAGGAATTGGCAGAGACAGCAGGAGCCAACGCTTACCTGAGCAAACCGGTGGATTCCACGCTTTTGCTTGATACCATACAACGACTGATTGCCCTGCCCGAAAACGGACGTCAGCTCACAACACTGACTTCCGATCAAGCTAATGAGGCCATTGATCTTTTCCCGCCTGTTTGTGAAAGCACCCTGCAACGCCTCGAAGTGCTCGGGGGTAACCAGGACAACTTCATGGAAGTGGTGATTCAGGGCTTCCTGTCAGAAACGGAAGATCTTCTGGTCCAAATGAATGCAGCCGTTTCAAAAGACGACTTTCATGCATTCAAGGAACTTGTGCATACCATGAAGGGAAGCTCGGGAAACATGGGTGCCGAATCCTTGCACCAGACCTGCTCCCAGATCATGGCCATGACCGAGGATGAACTCCGGGTCCATGGGGTTCAGCGCATGACACTCATCGCCCAGCGGTTCATGGAAGTCAGAAAGGCACTGCGTGCTTTTCTTGACATCCATGAAACCCAAAAGGCAGTGGGTGGCATTACGCAATAAGATACTCCTGCTCCTGAACCACCGGCTTGGTCAGGAACATGCGTTCCTGGGATCGCACAAAGCGATCCATGACCTTGAGATCCCGTTCATTCAGGTTAAGTGCGGCATCAACCCAGATATGAATGACATCCATCAATTCCTGGTAAGTGACGGGATTGTATTTTTGACGCACCCTCTGAACAGCCTGGAATCCATTTGAGCGCTTTTCCTGGCGACGAACATATTCGAAGATGGCATCCCTGCCTCGGCCTTTCTCTGCCAACACATCGACCACACCCATTTCATAAAGCTCTTCCGAAGAATACATTTTTCCGCTCAGGATCAGTTTTTCAGCAAGTGCGGTGCCTACTTTCCTGGCCAGAAGATTGTAAGCTCCCATCCCCGGGAACAAATTGAAGAGTATTTCCGGGAAGCCCATTTGGCATCCCTGCTCTGCAATGATGACATCACAGACGAGGACTCCCTCGAAACCACCGCCCAGCGCATCGCCTTCAACCAGTGCCAGGGTAGTCAAGGGAAGATAGAACCTATTGATTCTGGACAGTTGGGTCAGCACACACTCCCTTCCATAATGCATAAGGGCATCCCGATTTCGGCTCCTGATCAGTTCCCTAAACAGGGATAGCTGTCCTCCCAGGCTGAAAACGCCAGGATTCAAGGATGCACTGACCGAATATTGAATACGATGGGGCTCATCATTGACAGATAGAATTCCACCGCTACTTTCGATGGCGGCATTATGGTGTTGAAGCTCCTTCAGAAGGGGCAGCGTCATGCAAGGCACACCCGTCTGGTTCAGTTGGGTCCACAGCACCCCATGCTCTTTGTTGAATTCGATTTTGACCTGCGAATACTTCGCATCCAGCAGTGACTTTCCATTCTTGACGAGCTCCATAACTGACTCCCTATTCAAATGAGTTGAGTATCCGTCTGTTTCGCATTCAAGCTGCCAATTTCAAACCATTGAACACTTTCACTTTCGATTTGAACTTCTTTCTCACCAGCCACAGGTCGTACAAAGCCTGTTCTGTCACCCAAAGATCTGCCTGATTTTCGTACACGCATTCCAGCCACTTCTCCAGTCGCAAAGCCATTTCAGGCGAGATTCCTGCCTTTCCATTCAATACTCGTGACAGGGCGACGCGCGTTACCCCAAGCTGCATGGCAGCTTCCTTGATCGTGACCCCAAGTGCAGGAAGAATCTTTTCTCGAATGACTTCTCCTGGATGCCTGGGTTGCATTAAATCGGTCATTTTTTTGCTCCTCCTATCGTTAAACATGCGTCTTGAACACAGTTCAAAATGTATAGCGAGCAGTAACGGTGGTCAACGAAACGAAAGGAGGATCAATGGGTGAAACCCACTGCAATTCATTCAATGGGAATCAAACCGGTAACGCGTGTAGAAACAAGTTAACTATGAAGTGGGTAACGCTTGTCTCGAACTAGAACATCAGAATGGAAGGTTTGAAATAGAGGAGATACAGATATTCGCAACATCCCAGGAAGATGGCTACTGCGTAAGGAACCCTGGATTTTTTAAAAAAGGAGAAAAAGGCAAGGACCAGCACCCCACCTGACAAAGCCGTCAGCAAGGCGCTTGCCAGAACCCCCTTGGCGCCCAGGCAAAGACCCGCGACCCCCATGAGTTTGACATCGCCAGCACCCATCATGGATTTGAAATGAAACGGTAAAAAAACCAGGGTTCCTTACGCAGT
>JAJZEL010000233.1 GCA_021828575.1 Pseudomonadota bacterium | reverse complement strand
GGAGCAGCCGGGGCAGCCGCCGCAGGAGCCGCTGCAGGAGCTGCCGCGGGAGCGGCGCTCGAATCATCCGCAAATGCATGGCCTGCACCCAAAGACAGGGCCAGAGCCAGCAGCGCGGCTTTCAGAAAACCAAATCGCATTTTCATGACATTCCCCTCACAAGGCGTCCGGACCGGTTTCACCCGTCCGGATACGCACCACATGTTCCAGTTCATAGACGAAGATCTTTCCATCACCGATCTTCCCGGTTGTGGCCGACTTTTCGATGGCTTCGATGACCCTTTCCAGCATGTCGGTCTTGACTGCCACTTCCAGTTTGACCTTGGGCAGAAAATCCACCACATATTCCGCACCCCGGTATAACTCGGTGTGTCCCTTCTGACGTCCAAAGCCTTTGACTTCGGTGACGGTGATCCCCTGAACACCAATGGCACTCAGGGCTTCCCTCACTTCATCCAGCTTGAACGGCTTAATGATTGCCGTCACGAGTTTCATGATGCCTCCACAGTTATGAATGATTAGCCTAGAACTTGTACACACCCTGCACAGCCACGGTCGTCATGGACTGAGCAAGAGAGGATCCATTGGTACCCAGGAAGATGCCCTGGTCTGCACGGTCCTCGCGCAATTCGCCCCGCAACTCGAAATTCTTGACCGGAGCGTACCCCAGGGTCAACGTGGCTTCGCGCACGTTATCCGCACCCATGGGGGTTCCGGCAAGTGCAGTAGCCAGGCCAGTTTCGTCCCTCAGGTCCTCTGCCCGGAAAGACACGCGGTACTGGTCGTTGATCTGATAATTGAGATACCCGGCCAGACCCCAATATTTGGCATCACCACCCGGGATATAGGCGTCCTGTTGCCGCACGTAGTCGCCGTTCAGGATGAAAGTGAGGGAAGAGGTGAGATTGGTGGTGAACACGGCATCCAGAAGTTCACGGTTGCCACTGAACGGGGCTCCTGCCGTTGGCGTCAGCAAACCGGCGGAAGGAATGGTGGCCCCATAAGCGAAGGAAGGCATGGTTTCAGCCCCATCATAAATGCTCACGGCCAGGGAAGTATCCTTCGTGAAGGCACTGGTCAATCCCAGTTCAACGGTTTTGGAAGCCGTCATGCCCGTCACCTGATCCCAGCCATTGTTTACACCAACAATTACACTGGTGGAATCCGTCAGGGCATCGGTGGCACGAACCCCTGTGTGGGTAAAGGGAATCTTGCCGAACAGGATGGAACGGGTGACGTTGGTGTCGGCCGAACTATCGATCACTTCGGCACCGGCCAGAGTCGTGAACTTGCCACCAATGGTGGTCCATGAACCAGCAGCGTACTGGGCGTAAGCCTGGGTCACGTCAAAGTTGCCGCCACCGCCGGCTGTGGTCCCGGTACCAGAACTGCACTCCCCATAGGAACAGAAAATCCCCGCATCGCTGCCCGCCGTCAGGTTCAGCAAGCCCCCAAACCCCTGAGCGGGCGTGCTGGCAATGGTGAAACCGGCCTGGTGCAAGCCAAAGGAATTCTTGGCGGTATCAAATACCTGTACGCTCGAATTGGGTGTCTGGCTGTGGTAGATGTAGCTTGCATCCAAATAACCTTTCACCGTGATGTTCGAGTTGTTCAGGATGTCTGACAGGGTGGGCCCCTTGGCTGGGGTTGGCGCGCTGGCATCTGCCACCACTGTGCCCTGGTCGTCAGCCCTTGCCTCGGCCGAAACCACAAGGCTCAGGGCAACAGCCATGCTTAATGCGGTACGATACGGGTGTTTCATTTGTTTGCTCCCTCTTTGGTTGATCAGATCAGGACAGTTGGTTTTTACACTTTCCTGGGAACTACAGAGCAGGAGTCATGCCAAGTGAAAAATGCCCGATGGAAGGCAGGTAAGCCCCAAAAACAGGGATGGAAAGACTTTTTTTCGTGCACTTATTGGGTGCGATGCACCAAATAAGTGCACTTTTGAGACAGTTTGATGACAGATTTGTGAGAACTTGCAATGAATCCTTCCGAACTCATTGATGATATTGTCCGGCGATTAGGCGAACTCAAGGCCAAAACCCCGGCAGCCGATTTTGAAAAAAACGCGCGTGCCTTGATGAGCAGCCTGTTTGCAAGGATGAACCTGGTGACACGGGAAGAGTTTGACGCCCAGGTCAAGGTTCTCGCCAGGACACGCGAAAAGCTGATGGAACTGGAAGCTCGCCTGGCTGAACGAGATAAAGCCGGACGCTAGAATCGCACTTCCACCCTCAGTCCGAATTCCCTGCCACGACCAAACCGCACTTGGGCGCCATGCAGGCGCCCAATCTCCCGTACGATGGCAAGCCCCAGCCCACATCCACCAGCCCAGGAAGAAGGCAGCCGGAAAAACGGGGTTCCCAATCGGGCCAGTGCATCTTCCGGCACGCCCGGGCCGTTGTCTTCCACACTCAGCAGGGTGTACCCCTCTTCCCGAACCAGAGTCACGATGACCCGTCCGCCGGATGGCGTGTAGTGCACGGCATTGTCCAGCAGGTTCACCAGCAGTTCGCGAAGAAGCAGTGGGCTCCCCATGACCTGATGGGGCTGGAGGACAAACTCCAGATCCACGTTTCGGGCTGCAGCCACTCGGACAAAATCCACGGAAGCTTCGCGGCATATTCTGTCCATGTCCACGGGGGCCATGTCCAGCATGTCGGGTTCCATGTGCTCAAGACGCGCCAGGGAAAGCAACTGGTTGGCCAGATGGGTGGTGCGGCGAGTGGTTTGTAGCAATTCCTGAAGAAAGAAGTTCATGTCTTCCGGGGGATGCTTCAGCGCCACTTCGATCTGGCTGCTCAGAGAAGCCAGTGGAGTACGCAGCTGATGGGAAGCATCAGCGATGAATCGGCGGTGGCTGGCGAAAGATGTGGCCAGATTGCCCAGTAATTCGTTGATCCCGTGAACAACCGGTGCAAGTTCAGTGGGAGTGTCGCTTTCATCAAGGGATCTGAGGTCCGCAGAAGACCGGCTGACAATTTCGGAGCGCAAACGGCGCACGGGTGCCAGGGCAAAACCGACTCCCGTGAGGATGACGATCAGGGTCAACAGAGCCAACAAAGCTTCCGGCAGGAGAATGCTGGTGAAAATGCCATCCCTCAACTGATTTCGGTCATGAAGTGTCTGGGCAACAGCGATGAAAAACACTTGCCCGTATCGTTGTTCCTTGAGGTACAAGGCCCTCTGGGCCTGGCCTGCCAGATAAATGTCCCGGAACACTGGCCGGGCGGGCGAAAAATCCACATCCTTCCTGAACAGGGAGGCGTCGCCTGAAAACACATGGCCCGTCGTGTCCCAAAGGGCAAACGTGACCCGATCATCGTTGTTTTCCTGCAACATCTTCAGGGCTGCCGGAGGCAGGTTGAGCGTCATGCCCGACGGGCGAAATTCAATCTGTTTCGAGAGATCCATGGCATTGTCCATCAACCCCAGGTCATACACGTGCATGGCCGCCTTCAGAGAAAACTCGTAAGCCAGCAACGAACTCACCAGCAGGATCAGGCCCAACGGCAGCAGCAACCCCTTGAGCAGGCGCCTGTGCAGGCTAGAGGGTTGTGCCATCAGTCTCTTCCATCATGTAGCCCAACCCCCGAACCGTTCGAATCACGGCGCCCGAAGCTTCCAGCTTGTTCCTCAACCGGTGGACGTAAGCCTCTATGGCATTACCGCTGAGGTCCTGACCCAACCCTGTAATTGCCTGTATCAGTTGTTCCTTGGAAACGATACGACGTTGATGGATGACCAGATACTCCAGGACAGCCCATTCCCGCCCCGACAGTTCGACAGCCTGTCCATCCAGCAAGGCGCGCTTTCCTGGAATGTCCAGCTGGAGCCGCCCCATCCGGACTTGCGAATCGCCACGTCCGTGACTGCGTCGTATGAGTGCCCTCAGGCGGGCTTGAAGTTCGGCCATGGCCACAGGTTTGACCAGGTAATCGTCTGCGCCAAGATCCAGCCCCTGCACCCGATCCTCGACCGCATCCCGGGCCGTCAGGATCAGAACGGGGACAGACATGCCGCTCCCTCGCAGGTGGCGTACCAAATCATATCCATCGCGATCAGGCAAGCCCAAATCAAGAACAACGGCATCGTAGTTTTCCGACGTCACCAGATGTCGTGCATCCGCTACAGTGCCTACCCAGTCCACGGCAAACTCGGAATAGGTCAGGGAGGCCGACATGGCTTTCCCCAGGGTCTGGTCGTCCTCGACGATCATGATTCGCATGTTGTCAGCTTCCTGTCAGGAAACCACGGCAAAATATGGGCCCGAAGCGAAGGCCCTGAAAATGGCTCCAGTGCGATTCGAAACGATGCCCCGACGATTGTCAACAAACGAATGCGAAATATGAAACCGACCCTGGTCCTTTCCCCGGCACTCGTGCTTGTACTCGCCACCCTGGCAGGCTGTGCCTTGGGGCCTGATTTTCATAGACCGGAAGCCCCTGCTGCCCAAGGCTATGCGCCCGACAAAATGGTGGAGCAAGCCGATGGCCATTTTGATCCGCACAAGGACATTCCCTTTGATTGGTGGACCCTGTTTCATTCACCCCAGATCAATTCACTCATAGAAAAAGCCTTCAAAGCCAATCCTTCCATTGAAATCGCCCAGGCTTCCCTGCGCGAAGCCCAACAAAGCACTCTGGCACAACAGGGATTTTTCTACCCCACCTTCGGTCTGGAATACCTGCCCACCCGCAACAAGCTGGCAGGAAACATGGGAGGCAACTCCCCCGGTGTACAAGGTAACGGCACCATCATCCAGACCTACTCAAATCCAGGTGGGCCCGCTCCCTACAACGGCCCCGCGTACTACAACTTCCATACGGCCCAGGTCACCCTCAGCTACACCCCTGATGTCTTCGGAGGCAATCGCAGGCAAGTAGAGTCGTTGGAGGCACAAGCCGAAAGCCAGCGCTTCCAGCTGGAAGCAGCTTACATCACCCTGGCCTCCAATGTGGTGGCCGCAGCCTTGCAAGAGGCCTCCGTCAGGGCACAGATCCGGGCCATGGAAGAAGTAGTGTCAGATAATCGCAAGCTTCTGGAAGTGACCCGAAACCAGTACCGGCTAGGGTATGCCATGGGCCTTGACGTGGCTGCCCAGGAACAGGCACTGGCCCAGGCCGAGCAGGCTCTCATTCCCTTGAAACAGCAACTGGAACAGACGCGCGACTTGCTACGGTTGCTGGCAGGACAACTGCCCAGCGAGGAACTGCCGGAAACTTTCGAACTGAACGCGCTCCGTCTGCCCGATCACCTGCCCCTGTCCCTTCCCTCAAAGCTGGTAGAACAACGACCGGACATTCGCGCTGCCGAAGCTCAGTTGCACGCAGCCAATGCCCAAGTGGGCGTGGCCCTGGCCAATCGTTTCCCTCAATTCACCATCACGGGCTTTCTGGGAGGTGAGGCTTCCGTCCCCAACCAGATGTTTCATGCCGGCGCAGGCTTTTTCAACCTCATCGGTGACATCACGCAAACCGTGTTCGACGGGGGCACCCTGAAGGCCCGCGAACAAGGCGCCAAGGAAGCCTTGGCCCAGGCCGCCGCCCAGTACCGCCAGGCGGTACTGCTGGCATTCCAGAACGTGGCAGACACCCTTCATGCCATCCGTTCCGATGCTGACGCATTGGAAGCTGCCCAACGCACCAGCGAAGCTGCTCAAAAAACCCTTCGCATCACCCGCCAGCAATATGAAACCGGACAGGTGGCCTACCCCATTCTTCTGGCTGCTGACCAGTCTTACCAGCAGGCGGTCATGATGTTGATACAGATTCGCACCAATCAGCTGGGTGACACAGCCGCGCTGTATCAGGCGCTTGGCGGAGGATGGTGGAACCGAAAGAGCAACGACCGGACAGACGATGTTTCACAGGATAGCGCCCATGACCTTCATCAATAAAAAACACCTTCTGGTTGGAGTGGCAGTTCTCGTGACTGTCTCCAGCATCTATGTAGCCCGTTCTGCCTCGGGTGACTCAACAAGCACTTCTTCGGGTACCGTAGTGCAAAACACTTCCATTCCCGAAGTGGACTTGTCACCATCCCAGGCCACGCAGGTAAAAGTAACCGTGGTGGGAGAACAGGTCTTCGTGGGACGCCGGGATGCCGTAGGCAACATCGCATTCAACGATGACCGCACGGTTCAGGTCTATCCCCCGTATGCCGGAAAAATTAACGCCATCATGCGTGACGTCGGTAACGATGTGCACAGGGAAGACCCCCTGTATTCCGTCGACAGTCCCGACCTCCTGCAGGCTGAATCCACGCTGATCTCTGCTGCCGGAACCCTGGAGCTGACCTCTCGCGCCCTGGAACGTGCACGTGCGTTGTACAACGTTCAGGGAATTGCCCAGAAAGACCTGCAGCAGGCGGTTTCCGACCAGCAATCGGCCGAAGGCGCTTACAAGTCTGCCAAGGATGCCGTACGGATTTTCGGCAAAACCGAAGCACAGATCGATCAGATCGTCACTAGTCGTCATGTGGATGCCTCCCTGGTGGTCCGCAGTCCCATTGATGGCCGGATAGTGACCCGGAATGCATCCCCGGGTACTTTCGCACAACCAGGCACTCCACCCGCACCCTTTTCAGTGGCCGACATTTCCGTCATGTGGATGCTGGCCAGCATGAATGAAAGCGATGCCCCATTCCTCAAACTGGGCCAGGCGGTGCAAGTATCCCTGCTGGCATATCCCGGTCGGGTGTTTGACGGCAAGATCACCAATATCGGGGCCAGTGTGGACCCCAATACCCACCGAATATCGGTGAGGTCTGAAGTGCGTGACCCGAACCATGAACTTCGGTCCGGAATGTTGGGCAATTTCACCATCCTGACCGGAGCACCGGTCAAATCACCTGCCGTGCCTCCTGACAGTGTCGTGCGCGAAGGCGATGGCACCCTGTCCGTATGGGTCACCACTAACAGCCACCAGTTCTACAGAAGGGAAGTGACCCTGGGAACACAGCAGGAGGGCATGGATCAGGTGCTTACCGGACTGAAGCCAGGAGAAAGCGTGGCAGCGCAAGGTGCGATTTTCTTGAGCCATGCCTATGAAAACGAGGCCCATTGATCCATGTTGAAAAACTTGCTGGCTTTTTCCCTAAGCCGTCGCCCCGTCATCCTGATTTTTCTGTTTGCCTTTCTGGCAGCAGGCGGGGCTGCCTACTACAAACTCAACGTGGAGGCCTACCCCAATCCCGCGCCCGTCATTCTGGAAATCACGGCCCAGTCGCCGGGACTGTCCGCAGAAGAAATGGAGCGGTACTACACCATTCCCATGGAGGTGGGGCTCGCCGCCACCCCTGGTGTGGAAGTGATCCGTTCCACCTCTTTCACCGGCCTTTCCTTTCTGCGAGTCACGTTTCATTATGGCGTGGACTACTATTTCGCCTACACTCAGACAGCCCTCAACCTGCAACAGAACGTCAGCCTCCCCAACAACGTGGTACCCCAGATACAGGCTTCCAGCTTGGTGGGTGAGGTATACCGTTACCAGCTCACGGCACCGCCCCATTTCGGTCTCACCAACCTGCGCACGGTTCAGGACTGGATCGTTCAAAGACGCCTGCTGAATGTGCCGGGCGTGGTTCAGGTCAACACTTGGGGCGGTACCACGAAAGAATTCGAAGTGGAGGCCGATCTGCGAAAGCTGGAGGGTTATGGCATCACCATCCCCCAGCTACTCACGTCCATCGGCAATGCCAACATCAACGTGGGGGGAAGGACGGTCCGCTTTGGCCAGCAATCCGTCAACATACGTGGCGTGGGCCTCATTAACGATGGGGGCGATTTTGACCTCGTCAGGGGTACTCGCATCGAAGACATCGAAAACATCGTCCTGACCCAGCAAAATAGCGTACCCATACGGGTAAAGGACGTGGCCCGAGTCTACGTGGGTTACGTGCCAAGACTGGGCAAGGCAGGCCGTGACAAGGATGATGACGTGGTGGCAGCCATCGTGGTCATGAACCGGACCATGCAGACCAACGACGTGGTCGCCCGCATCAAGGATGAAGTGGAACGGATCAACCACGATGGCACGTTACCTGCTGGGGTCAAACTGGTTCCTTTCTACGATCGCACTTCACTGGTATCCGTCACGACACATACTGTTGTGCACAATCTTCTGCGTGGCTGCCTGCGCGTGTTTTTCATCCAGTGGATTTTTCTCGGAGATCTGCGCAGCGCCATCATCGTCAGTGCCAATATTCCCTTTGCCCTGTTCTTCAGCATCATCATCCTGGTACTGTCGGGGGAATCTGCCAACCTTCTGTCACTGGGGGCCGTGGATTTCGGCATCATCGTGGATTCAGCAGTGATTCTCGTGGAAAACGTATTCAGAAACTTCCAGAGAAAATCCGATTCCCGCGCCGAAATACTGAATGACCAGGCCCAGACCGGTTATCGCCACCTGCTGGAAAGTCATGGTTGGACAAACCGGTTGCGCCTGATTTTCATCAGCGCCATCCAGGTGGATCGGGCCATCTTATTTTCGACAGCCATCACCATTGCCGCCTTCATTCCCTTGTTCACCATGCAGGGTGTGGAAGGGCAAATATTCGGGCCCATGGCCCGCACCTACGGTTATGCCCTGGCAGGGGCCTTGCTGGCCACCTTCACCATCACGCCGGTGCTGGCTTCCTATCTCCTGCCGCGCGAAGTGGAAGAGAAGGAAACCTTTCTCGTGGAACACCTGCGTTCCCTGTACAAGCCTGTCCTGAGCTGGGCGCTATCCCACATCCGCCTGACCGTCGGCTTGGGCGCGGCCTTCCTTCTGCTCTCCGTGCTGCTGTTCACACGCATTGGTTCGGAATTCCTTCCCACGCTGGAAGAAGGTAACCTCTGGGTTCGTGTGACCATGCCCCCCACTATCTCTCTGGAAGACGGCGGACCGGTGGTCAACCGCATCCGCAACATCCTGATCAGTCACCCCGAGGTCATTACGGCCGTTTCACAGCACGGCCGTCCCGACAATGGCAGCGATGCCGCCGGCTTTTACAACGCGGAATTCTTCGTGCCCTTGAAACCTTACGATGAATGGCCGTCGGGCATGACCAAGAAAAAACTGGTGGATGAACTGCAAAAGGAAATCTCCCGCGAGTACGCAGGCATCGAGCTGAATTTTTCCCAGTACATCCAGGACAACGTGGAAGAAGGCTTGTCCGGAATCAAGGGTGCCAATTCGGTCAAGATCATCGGGCCGGATCTTCAGGTCCTTGAAAAGCTGGCCACCCAGGTCCAGCAAGTCATGTCCCAGGTCAAAGGAGTGACTGACCTGGGAGTATTCAGGGTACTGGGACAACCCAACCTGAATATCACAGTGGACCGCGCGAGGGCAGCCCGTTACGGGCTCAACACCGGCGACGTGAATACCGTCGTGCAGGCAGCACTGGGAGGAACACAGGCCACCACCGTGTATGAAGGAGATCGCCAGTTTGCGGTGACTGTCCGGCTATCGCCGGAATACCGCAAAGACCTGGCCAGCGTGGGTCGCATACAGGTAGGTTACCAGACACCGGCGGGAACCACGGCGTTCGTTCCCCTCAGTGAAGTGGCCAACATCAGCCTGGACACCGGCGCTTCCTACATTTACCACGAACGAAGCCAACGCTTCATTCCCGTCAAGTTCAGCGTTCGAGGCCGTGACCTGGGCAGCACGGTGGCAGAAGCCCAGTCCCGGGTTGCACAGGCAGTGCCGCTCCCCGAGGGTTATCGCATGGTTTGGTCCGGAGAATTCGAAGAGCTTCAACTGGCACAGAAGCGCCTGGAAATGATCCTGCCCGTAGCCATGGTCATCATCATGATTCTGCTGTACACGCTGTTTAATTCAGTACGGGACAGCCTTCTGGCCCTGGCTGCGATCCCCTTTTCCATTGCAGGCGGCATCGTGGCCCTTTACGTGTCCGGCTTGGATTTTTCCGTGTCTGCCGCCATCGGTTTTGTCTCCCTGTTCGGGGTGTCCGTCATGAACGGTATTCTGGTCATCACGTACTACAACCATCTCGTGGTGGAAGGGCTGCCCCCCTTGCAGGCCATGTTCAATGCCGCCGAACAGCGCATGCGGCCCATGCT
>JAJZEL010000032.1 GCA_021828575.1 Pseudomonadota bacterium | reverse complement strand
TTATCTGCCGGCCATGACGGCTGACCAGATTCGCCAGCAGGTAGAATTCATCGTGCGCAAGGGCTGGAGCCCGGCTATCGAGCATACCGAGCCTGAGCACCTGATGGATTGCTACTGGTACATGTGGAAGCTGCCCATGTTCGGTGAAACCGATGTGACCCGCATTCTGTCCGAAGCCGAAGCTTGCCATAGAGCCAATCCAAACAACCATGTACGTCTGGTTGGCTATGACAATTTCGCCCAGAGCCAGGGTGCTGCCATGGTGATTTACCGCGGCAAGACTGTCTGAACGCACGGCGGTTCTAAGGTCAACGACCCCCGTTGCGCGAAGGCGTGGCGGGGGTTTTTGTTTGTTCTGAGGAGTTCGAATAATGAGCGATATCACCAAGCAGTACAAGATTGAAAGGGAGCCCTACTATCGTTCCGTAACGGATGAGGTTGAACTGTATGAGGCAGCCTATTCCGTACGTATGCCGATGATGCTGAAAGGCCCGACCGGTTGCGGGAAGACCCGTTTTGTCGAGTACATGGCATGGAAACTCGGTAAGCCCCTGATCACGGTCGCCTGTAATGAAGACATGACTGCTTCTGATCTGGTGGGGCGTTTCCTGCTCGATGCGCAAGGCACTCGGTGGCAGGATGGTCCGCTGGCCATTGCTGCTCGCTATGGCGCCATTTGCTACCTGGATGAAGTGGTGGAAGCCCGTCAGGATACTACCGTGGTGATTCACCCTCTGACCGATAATCGTCGCGTGCTTCCTCTGGAAAAGAAAGGCGAATTGATTCAGGCTCATCCCGACTTCCAGTTGGTCATCTCCTACAACCCGGGATACCAGTCGTTGATGAAAGACCTGAAGCAATCCACCAAACAGCGTTTTGGCGCTCTGGACTTCAATTACCCCACTCATGACATTGAAACAGAGATCGTTGCCCATGAGTCTGGTGTGTCCAAAGACGTGGCTGACAAACTGGTTTCCATTGCCGAGCGTGCACGTAACCTCAAAGGCCATGGTCTGGATGAAGGTATTTCCACCCGTATGCTGGTTTACGGTGGCAGCCTGATTGCCAAGGGAGTGGACCCGAAAAATGCTTGTCGCGTTGCCCTCGTTCGTCCCATTACCGACGATCCGGACATGCGTGATGCGCTGGATGCCGCAGTTACCACCTTCTTCTGAGAGACGTTGGCCGCAGGAAATATCGGCCTGCCTGGGAACCATAAGGTGAGCATATGAGCATCAATCTCGAAGACTACGCAGAACTGCTGGAAGAGCTTTCGCCGGATTCGCAGGAAATTCTGCGTTCAAACTGGGCGGAAGCCACGAAAGTATTTTCTCCCAGGGGATTGGACAATTTTCTGAAAGGGGCAGTAGCCATACGTGGTCTGGGCCGTGGAAGCGGTCTGGTCATTGCATGGCTGGAAAATGCTCCGCAAGTGGCCAAGGAAATCGGTGAAGATGTGGTGGCTGATCTGGCTACCACTGCCCTGGGTCTGGCATCCAAGACTTCGGGTGTCGTCATTGAAATGATGCTGGCTACGGCGCCTACTGCAGCAAAACGCCTGGGTGATGCCATCCTGTTCAGCAAATACCTGCAGTTTCTGAATACGCTCCTGGCCCAGGCTCCGCGGGGTGTTCGACCCATGCTGGATAATCTGGATACCCTGTTTGGCCAACTGACTCTGGGTGGCCTGCGTCGCTGGGCCTTGTGGGGGGCGCATGCACATCGTACCGATTACGAGGAGCAGATTCGCTACTTTGGCCTTGCAACGAAGGAATCCCTGGCAGTGCTTCAGAAGGAGCGCAAGGGAACCCTGTTCGTGGATGTACAGCGGCGAATCAACATGTATTTGCGCGCCTTGTGGGCCAGGGATTTTTTTATGAAACCCACGTCCGGTGATTTTGAAACCCGGGAAGGTTATAAACCTTACGTGGAAGACTACTTTATCCATTTGCCGGATGCATTTGATGCATTTACGGCTGGAGAGGGTGAAGCCGTATCAGGTCTGGAGATGTATCGGGCCGCTGCTGCCCATGCGGCGGCTCACATGGTGTATACCCGTGATCCCATTTCGGCAGAGTCTCTGAACAACTGGCAGATGGCCGTGATTTCGGTCATTGAGGACGCCCGGGTGGAAACATTGGCCATTCGCAAGTTTCCCGGGCTCAAGCAGCTTTGGGCCAGGTTGCATGTGATTGGACCGGATGAGGGCAGCACGGCAGGTCATTATCTGAATCGGTTGGCACGAGCCCTTCTGGACGAGCAGTATCAGGATCCGGATCCCTGGATTGCCCAGGGCCGGCAGCTTTTTGACGAGGCAAAGGACCAGCTCGATACCAATCAGATGTCTTGGGACATTGGCGTATCCTTGGCCCATGCATTCCTGGACAAAAGAATTCCCTTCAACTTGAGATCAGATGTGCTGGTATCTCCATATCGCGATGACAATCGTTACTTTTGGGCTTTCGAGGAATTTGATTTTGGCAAGGCAGCAACGGCAGGCTATGAAACCCAGAAACAGGTTCGCAAATATGTGAGTCTGATGGAAATGGTCAACGAGGTGGACAACGAGCTTGCTGGGGATGATGCCCAGGAAATCTGGGTCTTGCCCACCGAGTTCTACCTGGACCAGGAGGGTGTCACTATCAACGAGCTGGAAGGCAAGGAGCCCGTTTCAGCCCCCTATCACTATTCGGAGTGGGACTACCAGATCCAGCTGGAACGCCCAAGTTGGGCCACAGTGCAGGAAAAAAGGGCCCGATCGGGTGAATTGGATGTGATCGACCACATTGTGGCCCGGAACAAACGCCTCATCTCGCGCATGAAATTTCTGCTGGATGCCATGCAACCTCAGGGGGTGCAACGCATCAGGAAATTGGAAGATGGTGATGAGATCGACATCAACGCAGCCATCAACGCGGCCATCGACATCCGCATGGGGCGGCAGCCTGATCCGCGCATCATGATGCGTTCGGTTCGCAAGACCCGTGATATTTCCGTACTGGTATTACTGGATCTCTCGGAATCCACCAACGAAAAGGTGGCCGGACAGGAGCACACGGTGCTTGAGTTGACTCGTGAAGCCTGCGTCATGCTTTCGGATGCCATCTCCAAAGTGGGCGATCCTTTTGCCATCCATGGGTTCTGTTCTGATGGACGGCATAACGTGGAGTATTTTCGTTACAAGGATTTCGACCAGCCCTATGATGAAAAACCCAAAGGAAAACTGGCTGGCATGACCGGTCAGCTCTCCACCCGCATGGGAGCAGCCGTGCGCCATGCTGCCCATTACCTCAAGCAGCAGAAATCATCGAAAAAGTTGCTCATGGTGATTACGGATGGTGAACCTGCTGATGTGGATGTGCGCGATCCGCAGTATCTGCGCTACGATGCCAAGAAGGCTGTGGAAGAGGCGGGGCGTTCAGGTATCGTGACTTATTGTATGAGTCTGGACCCGCGGGCGGACCAGTATGTGTCACAAATCTTTGGTGCACGGAATTTCATGGTGGTGGACCAGGTGGCACGGTTGCCTGAGAAACTGCCCCTGCTGTACGCCGGTTTGACGAGGTGATCATGGAACAGCAACGTTATGCAGGCGTGTTTGAAGACATCAATGGGGGCATGACGCATCTGGGGCAGATTTTCAAGGACGCCTGGGTATTTGGCTTGCTTCCCGAAGATCAGGATGGCGCAGGCTGGACGGGAGCCCAAATCCAGGGGCTCTATGAACAGGTGTTTGCTCAGTGGGAAAAACATGGTCACCTGCCCAGCCGGTTGCCGGAGGCACTCAGGGAGCGTTACGAGCGCATCCATCAGGAGGCTATTGCCCGTGCCCGCACCCGGGGCTGGAACCCTGAGCTGAGTGATGATGATTGATTGCCGGTCACTGCCCCGGCTGTACCAGGGCCACTTGGCAATCGCCAGAGAAACCGGTCACTTCATCCCGGGTCCCGCGGGGATTGGACAGGACCCGGGTGCCTGATTGCAGGTAATCCACGGCCATGTGGGTATGGCCGTGAATCCATAACGGGACTGCTGCCCTGAACAGATCATCCCAATGGTTGAAGAACGAAGCATCGGCAGCCACCAGGGTCTCCTGTGGAGACATGGAGCGGGCTGACGGGGCATAGTGGGTAATGACGACAGTGGGACCTTCGAAGGGTATGGAAAGGCGTTCTGCCAGCCACTGACGGGCATTGTGGTTGAGTTCAGAAAAATCGGCCTGCTGGACCCATCGTCCGTTGGCTGCCCTGATGGCGTCGAAATCACCATAGCGTTGGCGAGTCGCCCAAGCTGAGGCAGAACTGTTGCCCAGTGCCGAAAAATCAGTCCAGCCCGTAGACCCAAGAAAACGCACACCCTCCAGAACCAGTTCCTGCTGCTCCAGGAATTGCACATGGTCGTTGCTTGCCGTACGTAGTGCATCGAGCGTTTTTTCCAGATGGCCGTGATAGTACTCATGGTTGCCCGCCACGTACAATACCTTGCAGTCAAACTGGGTGGCGGCCCACGCCATGCCTTGTGTACCTTCATGGATATCGCCTGCCAGGATGATAAGGTCGGCCTTCCTGGCCGTTTCTGAAACATCATAGAGCCTGCGTTCCAGATGCAGATCGGATAGGATGTGGACGTTCATGTGCATTTCCCTGAGAGTGTCATTTCTGTCATGTCTGCTGGCTGCCTGCACGTTGTCCGGCCAGGGGTCGGGCTCGCCACCATCCTCCGTGAGCAATCCTCATCCTGCTGCTGTGGCCAGAGGCGCGCAATATCACCTGGTGCCTGGACAATCCCTGGTGACGGTGCTGGT
Organism: Pseudomonadota bacterium; assembly: GCA_021828575.1. Classification (GTDB taxonomy): domain Bacteria; phylum Pseudomonadota; class Gammaproteobacteria; order Burkholderiales; family Ferrovaceae; genus JAJZEL01. The sequence continues at coordinate 5,296 of JAJZEL010000032.1, read as the reverse complement.
ACGCCGGGGAGGTGTTCTGGCCCGGTTGGGGCACGACCACGTGGTGGCGTCCCATGCAATGACCGGTCATGTCTCTCTCGAGCAGAGGCTGGCCCTCCTCCGCATACCCTTGGACTCGCTGAGCGTGGATGAACCTGCATTGCGACAGGCGGCAGGGCTGGACCCGGAGGTTTCCGATGAGGCAATCAGGGGGACGCGCCACAACATGCAGGTTCACGTGCTGCAAACGGCTCATTATCCGCAGGCCAGCGTTCAGGTGCAATGCGAACGGGATACGTTCCGTCACTGCCATGTGGAAATCGAACTGCACGGGGTTCGCCACGACTACCTGATTCCTCTGGAGGTGGAGGCCACACCTGATCGGTTGCAGGCCAGCGGATTTCTGACCCTGAAGCAAAGCGACTACGGCATTGTGCCTTTATCTGTGCTGGGTGGAGCACTGCGCGTGGAAGATCCCGTTGAGATCAGTTTCAGGATTGTGGCGGAGCGATGAATTTACCAAAGACTGGGAAAGAAGCGCCAAGTTTGGCGACGGTACTCCGCGTAGTCAGGCCAGCGTTCTTCCAGCAGGTGTTCCTCCAGAGTGGCCTTGAAATTCAGCACGACCAGCAATAATCCCCACAAGATCCAATCCACGGTATCCGGGGTTTCGCTCACTAGCGCCAGGGTGGCCAGCAGCAGGGTTACATACATGGGGTGTCTCATGTGACGATAAGGCCCAGTGGTGATAAGGCGTGCTGTGGGCAGGGGTTCTGGGCGAATACGGAAATTGCCTGGACGGTTGTGGAACATGACCCAGAAGCCCATGAGGATGGAGGTCCCTCCAAAGATCAGTGCCCTTGCTTGCAAATGCCAGGGTAGGGACCACAGGGCGATCATGAACACCAGAAGGAACTGGGCGGTGACCCAGAAAATTGACTGAATGCGTGTGCTGAACATGGGTTGATCCGAGATGTTCAGGCCAGGAGTACGGCCAGAAAACCTGCCAGGAAGATGCCATCAAAGGTGCCTGCGCCTCCAATGGAGGCCAAGGGAGCTCCCAGATTGCGAATGTCCTTCAGCCGAGTCAGGTCTGCTCCCACCAGCACCCCGAGAGACCCGGAAATATAGGCCAGGGGCGCACGCTGTTCAGGGGCCAGAAATGAGGCAATCAAAGCGGCGGCCACCGGGACGATGAACATGGGCATGCCAATTCCCACCCCCGGTACTGGACGACTCAGGGCGTGAGCCAGGGCAGAAACCAGCCCTACGGAGAGAGAAACATCGAGAAGGCTGATGGGATGGTGCACCAGCAGGTAGAGGGAGAATGCAAAGGGAATCAGAGCCCCTCCCACATTGACGAGGATATGGGTTTTTCCATCCATGAATTCGGGGGCAAACATGGCCCGGCCTCCGCGAAAGAAGCCCTGAGGAGGGCGTCCCGTGGAATTCGACTCAATACTCATGAGGGGCAGGTTCACCATGCTGCCCACCAGCGTGGCAAACAGGAGAAGGTATGCAGAATGGTCTGACAGTCCGAGTTTTTCGAAGGCGATGCTAATGGCGCCCAGTTGGACGAAAATGATGAAGAAAATCAGGGCTGCCATCAACAATAGCAGTCGAAAGGGCGAAAAAGGCAACGAATTCTCCGTGTTCAGGTCAGGCCAGCCTGACATGTTACGCCAAAGGCGGCAGTCCTGCGGATTCCGTAGGCCATTCGATCACCACTTTTGTGTCCCAATCCAGCAGCGCCGGGTCCCGGTCAGGATAGTCGATCTGTGACAGCAAGTGACAGATGATGTTCAGGCGTGCTAGGTGCTTGTCGTCGGCACGAATGACTGTCCACGGAGCAGCTTTGTGATGAGTCCGCTGCAACATGACGTCACGTGCGTGCCCATAGGCTTTCCACTTGTGCAGGGCTACCTGATCAATGGGGCTGATCTTCCACTGCTTGAGGGGATTGCGGCGCCGGTCTTCCAGGCGGTGTTCCTGTTCCTGGCGGGTAATGTCCAGATAGTATTTCAACAGGCGAATGCCTGAATTCGCGAGCATTTCCTCGAAAGGAACGACGGTTTTCATGAACTCTTCATGCTCCTGGGGGGTGCAGAAGCCCATGACTGGTTCTACTCCTGCCCGGTTATACCAACTTCTGTTGAACAGTACGAATTCGCCCCGGGCGGGGAGGTGCGGTACGTAGCGCTGAAAGAACCACTGGCCTGATTCGCGGTCGGAAGGTTTGCCAAGCGCTACCACCCGTGTGTCACGTGGGCTGAGGTGTTCCACGATTCGTTTGATGGTGCCATCCTTTCCGGCCCCGTCACGACCCTCCAGAATGACGAGGATGCGTTCACCTTGCTGAATGAAATGGCGTTGCAGCTTGACCAGTTCAATTTGCAGGAGATGCATGTGGGCAGCGAGTTCGTCGGGTGAATCGTGATTCACTTTCATCGTTTGTAAGAATGGTTTCTGGGGCACATGTTGACTGCAAAAGAGTGAATGAGGAAAAAAGGGAAGTCAAGGTTCTTAAATGTAAATGTCGTTCACGAAAAGCACATTGAACAACAGTGGCGAGGTTGCTAGACTCTTCGGGCTCTTTGCATAAGCCATCCCAGGAGAAAAAATGGATACACTGAACACGCCTACATCCCGCTACGATCCGGTGTCAAGATTTTTTCACTGGTTGGTACTGGGTCTTCTGATGATCGAATTTGCCATCGCATGGACCATGCCGGACGTGCATAAAGATACGAAACCAGAGGGACTGATTGCCTGGCATATTTTTTTTGGAACGCTCATCCTGACCGTGGTGATTCTCAGGATTCTGTGGCGCCTGACCCATTCGGCGCCAGCCGATGTGCCCATGACGCTATTGCAGACCATGGCTGCCAAGGCTGTTCACAAACTCCTTTACGCCATACTCCTGATATTGCCCGTGCTGGGATGGACTAATGCTTCCTCGCGTGGATGGGATGTGAAACTGTTGGGCCTGTTGTCGTTGCCCGCATTGTCTCCAAAAGGATCGGGATGGGGGCACGAAATGGGTGATGTCCATCAGGCCGTGGCGATCGGATTGCTGGTTCTGGTGGGCTTGCACGTAACTGCCGCCATTTATCACCAGTGGATCATGAAAGACCATTTGCTACAGCGCATGATGCCACCAGGGCATGGTAAGTGAGTGTGAGGCGTTGATATGTACCGTTATGCGGTTTTGCGAGGAAGCCTTCAGGCATTCATGGTGAGCCACTGCTCTTCCAGTGACTCCAGCTCCTGGTCCAAGGTGGCCAGTCGTTGGCCCAGACTGGCCAAACAGCCGGGGTCCTGACTGGAAGCCATTTCAGCCTCGAGGGCGTTTTTGTCGCGAGAGAGGCTCGCTATCTGCTTCTCGATTTTTTCCATGGCTCGCGTCGAGATTTTCGGTCGACTCGGTCCTGAGGTGACTCTCGCGGGAGTGGATACTGGAATTGCGGGCTTCTGGGCGGCAGAACGGATGCGTCGTGCTTCCTCAAGAAGATGGCGCTGGTAATCCTCGAGGTCGCCATCGAACGGAGCAAGCTGTCCGCGCGAAACCAGCCAGAATTCATCACAGACTTCACGCAACAGGGCGCGGTCGTGGCTCACCAGCATGACTGTGCCGTCGAATTCGTTGAGAGCCAAGGACAGCGCTTCACGAGTGGCCAAGTCCAGGTGATTGGTGGGTTCGTCAAGCAATAGCAGATTGGGACGTTGCCAGACGATCATACTCAGGACCAGTCGGGCTTTTTCCCCGCCGCTCATGGTGCCGACGGCTTGATGGATGCGGTCCCCGCCAAAATGAAACTGCCCCAGAAAACTTCTGAGGTCTTGCTCGCGGGTACTCTGTCCGTCCAGTCCGCCTTGTGCAGCTAAGGCCTTGGTCATGCGCAGATAATGTTCCAGTGGGTTGGAGCCCGCATCGAGCAGGTCCATTTCCTGTTGCGCAAAATAGCCGATACGCAAACCTTGGCCTTTCACCAGGTCTCCCGAAAGAGGGGGGATGGCCTGAGCGATGGTTTTCACCAATGTTGACTTGCCCTGACCGTTGGCGCCCAGAATACCGATGCGTTGTCCTGCCAGTACTGACAATTCCACTTGTTCGAGAATGGCAGGTTCGGTTTTGGAATAACCCAAGCGGCCTTCGTGCAACACCAGCATGGGGTTTGGCAGGTGATGGGGGGCTGCGAACTTGAATGTGAAATCGGCATCTGCCAGAACTGGGCCCAGTTTTTCCATGCGATCGAGCGCCTTGACCCTGCTTTGCGCCTGCTTGGCTTTGCTGGCCTTGGCCTTGAAACGGGCGATGAATTTTTGCAGATGAGCAATTTCACTCTGCTGTCGCTCATAGGCTCCCTGTTCTTGTGACATTTTTTGGGCGCGCTGGGTTTCAAAGAACTCGTAAGAGCCACCATAACGGGTGAGTTGGCCGCGTTCCAGGTGAACCGTAACTTTGGTGATGGCTTCCAGAAAATCGCGATCGTGACTGATCACGATCAACGTACCTGGATAACGTTTGAGCCAGGATTCAAGCCAGACCAATGCATCAAGATCCAGGTGGTTCGTGGGTTCATCCAGCAGTAGCAGATCAGAGGGACAAATCAGCGCCCGGGCTAATTGAAGACGCATGCGCCATCCCCCGGAAAAACTATTCACGGGACGTTCCAATTCATCAGGCATGAACCCTAAGCCCAGCAATAAGGTTTGGGCGCGGGCTTCAGCATCACCCTCTCCGGCGTCGTAAAGGGTCGTGTATGCCTGTCCCATGCGTTCACCATCCTCGCTGGCTTCGGCATCTGCCACTTCCGCTCGAGCTGCCATGAGGGTGGTATCACCTTCGATGACAAAGGCAGTGGCGCTCATGGAAGTTTCCGGCATGTGTTGCGCAACCTGTGCACGACGCCAATGAAGCGGTACCTGACAGAAGCCACCATCTTCGTGCAGGCTGCCATCCAGCAGTGCAAACAGGGTGGATTTGCCGGTACCGTTGCGTCCCACCAAGCCTACGTTCTCGCCAGGATTGATGGTTAAGCTGGCGCCATCAAGCAGGACTTTGGTACCCCGGTGAAGAACGACATCCTTGAGAACGATCATGGTATGGAGCAGGTCATAGAAAAGGGAGATTCTAACTGGATAAAAAAAGCCCGGCAGAAACCGGGCTTTTTCGGTAGAGGCGTCACCGACCGAAGTGCGGAGTTTTGTCTCTTGATCCGAGTCGACGTAATTACGCGATGCGGATATTAGAGGCCTGCTGACCCTTAGGGCCCGTGGTCACGTCGAACGTGACTCGCTGACCTTCAGTCAGGGT
>JAJZEL010000165.1 GCA_021828575.1 Pseudomonadota bacterium | reverse complement strand
TGTGTTTGTCTATAAAAATGATCCGGACCACCCCTTTCACGCCATGGTGAAGGAACGTGATGCCCAGGGCGTGGTGCTTCAAACCATCCGGGACTACAGCTCCCAGCGCAACAATACCTGGGGCATCGTGGCCGTCAACAGGGAACAGAATTTTGCCCTGAACCTGCTGATGGACCCGGAGCTGGATTTCGTGACTCTACTGGGCCAGGCAGGAACAGGAAAAACCCTTTTGACACTGGCTGCCGGCTTGATGCAAACCTTGGAACACAAGCTGTACTCCGAAATCATCATGACCCGGGTCACGGTTCCGGTGGGTGAGGACATTGGGTTCCTGCCCGGGACTGAAGAAGAAAAAATGACCCCCTGGATGGGCGCTCTGGAAGACAACCTGGACGTGCTGAACAAAAGCGATGAAGATGCTGGGGATTGGGGGCGGGCAGCAACCCGAGACCTGATCCGTTCGCGCATCAAGATCAAGTCCCTCAACTTCATGCGCGGACGCACTTTCCTCAACAAGTACCTCATCATCGACGAAGCACAGAATCTCACGCCCAAGCAGATGAAAACGCTGATCACGCGTGCCGGACCAGGCACCAAGGTCGTCTGTCTGGGCAATATCGCCCAGATTGATACCCCCTATCTGACGGAAGGCAGTTCGGGACTGACTTATGTGGTGGATCGATTCAAGGGATGGCGTCACAGTGGTCATATTACCCTGCAACGTGGCGAACGATCGCGGCTGGCCGATTATGCGGCGGAAGTGCTTTAGGCATCGATGACTTTCGGCTTCTATACCATCCTGCTGGCACAGTTCCTGTCAGCACTGGCTGACAACACCCTGCTGTTTGCGGCCATTGCCCTGCTGCGTGAACAATCGGCCCCTCCCGAGTACGTGCCGATCCTGCAGCAATTTTTTGTCGTCTCCTACATTGTGTTGGCTCCCTTCGTGGGGGCGTTTTCGGACGCGCTGCCCAAAGGGCGCGTCATGTTCATCAGTAACCTCATCAAGATCGTGGGATGTGCGATCATGATGCTGGGCATCAACCCACTGTATGCCTACGCCCTCGTCGGACTGGGTGCGGCCGCATATTCACCCGCCAAATATGGCATCCTCACTGAATATCTCCCTCCTTCCCAACTGGTGCTCGCCAACAGCTGGATGGAAGGGCTCACCGTCATGGCCATCATCCTTGGTGCCGTCTTTGGCGGCTGGCTTCTGAACCCACAACTCCCCGTCTTCCTGTGGCTGCAGAACGCCCTGCCCCCTACGGGACTCCCCTTGCTGACACAACCACACTTTGCCATCCTGATGGTATTGCTGGCCTATCTGGGTGCCGCCATCGTCAACCTGTACATTCCCAGAGTACAACGCGACCACACTCTGCCGCACAAGAATCCCTGGTTCCTGATCATGGATTTCATCACTTCCTTCAGAAAACTCTGGAACGACCCCTTGGGCAAGGTGTCATTGGCCGTCACCACCCTGTTCTGGGGAGTGGGATCAAACCTGCGCCTCATGGTGCTGGTGTGGGCCACACTGCAACTTCATCTGGATCTTGAAAAGTCCACCCAACTCACCGCAGTCTCTGCCGTCGGTATTGCAGTAGGTGCCATTGCTGCAGCCCGTTGGGTTCATCTGGAAAACTCCCTCAGGGTGCTTCCTGTCGGCATTGCCATGGGCGGGGTGATCCTCTGTATGCTCGTGGTTTCCCACTGGCCCACAGCCGTGGCCCTGCTCATCGTTTCGGGGGCCATGGGGGGATTTTTTGTCGTACCCATGAATGCGCTACTGCAACATCGCGGGCATCAGTTGATGGGGGCAGGACACAGCATTGCCGTACAAAACTTCAATGAAAACATAAGCATATTATTCATGCTGGGGATTTATGCCCTCATCATTCGCATGGATGGCCCACTGCGAAACTGGATCAGGCTTCCGCTGGCCGATTCACAAGCCTCGTTTTATGTCAGCGTGATATTCCTGGGCCTGCTGATCAGCGGAATCATGTGGTGGCTGTACCGACGGTACCGTCATCTGGACTGCAAAGACTTTTCATGAGCCGGCGCGCCCTGCACAAATCCTCCCATGCCTTGGCTTTCTCCCCCGGGGATCTGAGCAGATAGGCCGGGTGCCAGGTGGCCACGAGCGGCAGTGCGCCGTACTGATGCGAGCGCTTTCTCAAGGCCCCAACAGGTTCATCCGTACCCAGAAGGGCCTGGGCAGCCACCTTGCCCAGCGTCACGATGAGTTTGGGCTGAACAAGTTCAATTTGGCGCCTTAGGTAAGGCAGGCAGGACTGACACTCCTCATGCGTCGGCGTTCGGTTTTGCGGGGGACGGCATTTCACCACATTGGCAATGTAGACATCTTTTCCACGCTGCAGTCCCATGGCCAACAACATCTGATCCAGCAATTTCCCGGCAGCCCCCACAAACGGCAAACCCTGCTGGTCTTCTTCTGCCCCCGGCCCTTCCCCGACGAATAACCAGGCGGCTCTTTCGTCACCCATCCCAAAAACGGCCTGCTTCCTTTGTTCATGCAAGGCGCACTGACGGCAGGCACCGACCTGTTCTCGCAAGGCATCCCAATCCACCGCTGGTGCGCCCGCAGAAGACTCGGCCTCTGGCTTGCAGGCCCCCCCTGACGCCGGAGCCCGCAATGTCCATTGGGGCCAAAGTCCCATTTCACGCCAATAGGCTTCTGATGGGTTCATGTGAATGCCCGCATGACCAGCGCATCTTCCCTGCCTGCCATGCCCGGATAATATCCACGACGCACTCCCACCACCTGAAACCCTGCACGCTCATAAAGGTTGCGGGCCCGTGCATTGCCTGCCCGCACTTCCAGAAACAGGGAATGGCAATCAAGTGTCCGCGCACGTTCCATCACGGCCTCCAGGAGATATCTGCCCCACCCTCGCCCCTGCCAGGGCACGTCGATAGTCAGACTCAACAGATGCATTTCATCCAGGGCGCTCATCATGAAAGCGTATCCCACCAGCAAATCCTCCAGAAAACCGGCCAGATTGAGATGTTCTCCTTCCAGTGAATCCCGGATCATGTGTTCCGTCCAGGGAAAAAGATGGCAACGTCGTTCCATGTCCAACACCCTGAAAACGTCAGCCGCCGTCAATTGCCCCAAAACAGGAAACTGGCAGGTCATTTCCGCTGACGCTCCTCTATGGTCAAGGCCACCTTGTCACGCAGATACACGGGTGTCGCCTCTTCTGGCGGCAATCCTTGCCCCCGGCCCAGGAGTCCTGCCCCAATTTCCGCCACCTGCGAGGCATGCGGATACCGGCCTTGCAGCACCACGGGAGAGGTCAGGTGCCAGGCATTTGCCAGAACGCTGGCATGCCGCTCCGCCCCTGACCCCACCAGATGCCATGAGGCACCGGTAGCAGGCAAGTCCGGAGGCGCCTCAGGATCACACAGGCAGGGCGCCATCAGCGTCATCCAATCATTTTCAATCATCCCGTATGCCCCCAGGTAGATCTGCCCCATTCGAGCATCCAGCACCGCCAGCACCTGCCGGGCATTCGTGCCGGCAGCCAATGCCATGAGGGATGAAACAGGCAAGGTGGGGATGCCCAAGCCAAACGCCAGTCCCTGTGCCACGGAACAGGCCAGTCTGACTCCGGTGAATGAGCCCGGACCCTGACCGTAAGCCACCGCATCCAGCTGTCCCAGCGACAGCCCGGCCTCTTTCATGAGGGTGTTCACCAGGGGCAAAAGGGACTCGGAATGGCGTTCGCCGGACACTTCACGCACCCGTAGATGGCCGTTGACCCATACCGCCACAGAACACTTTTCCGTTGATGATTCCAGTGCCAGGATATGGGACACCCACCCCTCCTTCCTGAAGATGAAACCTGGATGATAACCCGGCTGCAGAGCAGTCACCAAACCACTCTTGCCCGTATTTTACAAATTGACATGAGGGGTTTCGAACATTCCTGTAACATGCGGAAAATGGAAAAACGACAGCAGAAAATCCTTGTTCTCGACGATGACATGCGTCTGCGAGAACTGCTCAAGCGCTATCTGACTGACCAGGGTTACTCAGTGGAAGCGGTCCCCGACTCAGCGGCCCTCGATCGCGTCTTGGCACGCGAACGGTTCGACCTGCTGGTACTGGACCTGATGCTCCCCGGAGAAGACGGACTCGCCTTGTGTCGACGCCTGCGTTCGGCATCGAACCCTATTCCCATCGTCATGCTGACCGCCAAAGGCGATGACGTGGACCGCATCATGGGGCTTGAAATGGGAGCAGATGACTATTTGTCCAAGCCGTTCAATCCTCGTGAGCTACTGGCCAGGATTCATGCCGTTTTACGACGCCAGCCCACCACGGCACTGCCCGGCGCTCCAGGAGCCCTGCAGGGAGGAAAGACCCTGTACGCCTTCGGCCCCTTTGAGTTCAACCTCGCCAACAGGACCCTGACCCGCCATGGTGAACCCATCAGCCTGACCAGCGGCGAGTTTTCCCTGTTGCGGGTGCTGGTCAGCCACCCGCGCGACCCCCTGTCCCGGGAAAAGCTGATGGATATGGCCAGAGGACGGGAACACGAAGTATTTGACCGCAGCATTGACGTACAAATTTCAAGGCTTCGCCGCCTGATCGAGGAAGACTCCAGCAAACCCCGCTATATCCAGACTGTCTGGGGATTCGGCTACGTCTTTGTCCCTAACGAAGGGGCATGACTCTCCTTCCCCGATCCCTTCTGGGCAGAACCGTCCTGGTCATTGTTCTGACGGTTCTCTCTACCCAGTTGGCCACCACCTACGTCATGCTTCATTTTTACCTGAAGCCATTGCTGGAAAGGTCCATTGTTGACCGTGGCAACCACATCCAGACCATTCTCGATACCCTTAGAATCCTCACCCCTCCCCAACGAGACGAATTCATCCGGAATTTTGAGGACAGCGAAGGCGCCAAAATTGTCACATCCCTTCCCAAGGAGCACAATGGCCAGCCCCCTCCAGTCAACAGTCGGCTCTATCAGTTGCAGGACTACCTGCGGCAACACATCTCTCCCAACGGGCGTGTCCTGGTGTGGGATCGCAACAATACGGATGAGGCCTGGATTTCCCTGCAAACGCCCGCTGGCGAATATTGGTACGTGACAGAACGGCAGCATTTTGACGCCAACTTTCCCATCAAATGGGCCATTCTTCTGATTCTCGTGATCAATGTGGCCGTCGTGGCTGTTTATCTGGGAGTTCGGCGCATCAACCGCCCGCTCAACCTGCTCACCCAAACAGCCAATAGTATTGCCGAGGGACAGTCTCCCGCACCTGTGACTCCTCCTGAAGGCCCGAGGGAAATCCGCTCACTGAGCGAAGCCTTTCAATCCATGCAAAAGGCATTGCGCGATTTCGAAGCCAACAGGGCATTGATGCTGGCCGGTGTTTCCCACGATCTGAGAACCCCCCTGTCCAGGCTTCGCCTGGCCCTGGAAATGCTTGTTACTCAGGACATGAGAACACTGGAACCCATGGTTCAGGATCTGGAGGAGATTGACCGGATCATCGACCAGTTTCTGGACTTTGCCCGTGACCATCCTCATCAGTGGTTCAGCATTGGCAATCTGAACGAAGTGGCCAGGGCCTGCCATGAACGGTTCCTCGCACGGCAATATCCCGTGTCGCTGGAACTGGAAGACGATCTGCCCAATCTTCTACTGAACGAAAGAGCCATGGAACGTGTGATCACCAATCTGGTGGAAAATGCCATGCGCTATGGAGCCCCTCCCATCACCCTGCGCACTTACGTGCTGGCAGACCGCATGGTTCTGTCCGTACTGGATCGGGGCCCAGGCATCCCGACCAGCGAGGCGCAGCGGCTCATTCAGCCGTTTACCCGACTGGAGTCGTCACGCAGCGGACATCCGGGAGCCGGACTGGGACTGGCGATCGTGGACCGCGTCATCCGGATGCATCACGGGATGTTCACCCTGCTTCCTCGCCAGGGAGGGGGGCTGGAAGCCCGCATTGAATTTCTTTTTCAGCGTGGACAGGATCAGGAAGGCTGATTTCGTTCCAGAAACCCGATGACGTCTTCCCGTTCGCGCGTGCGAATCATGGGAGGCAGGCTGCGCCAGATCTTTCGACCGTAAGGCTTTTCCACCAACCTGGGGTCACAAATCATCAGGACCCCTCGATCCTGTTCGTCGCGAATCAATCGACCAGCCCCCTGGCGCAATGCCATGATGGCACGCGGCAACTGGTAATCCATGAATGCGTTCCCTCCCTGACGCTGGATGTCCTCCAGGCGCGCAGCAAGAACAGGATCGTCAGGGACATCAAAAGGAAGCTTGTCGATGATCACCAGAGAAAGGGCGTCGCCTTTTACATCCACGCCTTCCCAGAAGGCCCCGGTCCCCAACAGAACCGCGTGTCCGGATGCCCTGAACTGGTCCAGCAACTGTGAACGATCGCGCTCACCCTGCACCAGCAAAGGAAAATCACAACCCAGGATGGCAAATTGTTCACGAATCCTCTCTCTGGCCTGTATCAGGGCACGATGGCTCGTGAACAGCAGAAATGCACGCCCCCCGTTGGCCACGAGAATGGGAAGTGCTGCATCCACCACTGCAGAAGCATGGCTGGATGATCCCGGCTCCGGCAAGCTGTGTGGCACATACAGCAATGCCTGGGCTGGATAATCGAATGGGCTCTCCCAGGCCTGGGCCGCCACGTTCTCCAGACCCATTTCCTTCTGGAAGTGACTGAAGTCCCCTCCCACCGACAAGGTGGCGGACACAAAAATCCAGCTTTTAGGAGTGGCTTGCAAGCGGGTGCCCAGCAGTTCACCCAGTTTCAACGGTGTGGCATGCAGGTGCAGCGAGTGGGTGAACCCTTCTGCCCAGAATACCTTGTCCGCACTGCCTTCCTCTCCCTCTGTCCAACGCCGCAAATCGTCCAGCAGACTCGCGGTGCGCTGTCCAAGCACCAGTAACGGCTCTGCCTGAACACCCTGCGCATCCAGTTGCTGGTGCAGCCCGGACAAGGCGGTTTTCAAGCGCCCCAGCCCCTCCCAAAAATGTTCGTGGTGTCCCGTGAGTTGCCGCCTCGCCCAGCGGGCTTCGCCAGAAGGCATGGCTAACCTCAGGTCCCGCACTTCCTTTTCTAGGGCCTGGGCCATTTTGGCAAGATCACCTGCCGGGCCCGAGGCATGTGCCTCCTGGAATACCGAGCGTGCCAGATCCAGCAGTCGTGTCGTGGACAGGGTTTCCCCAAAAAAACGGCTGGCTGTGTCCGGAATTTGATGAGCTTCATCCAGGATGACGGTCTGGCATTGAGGCAGGAGCTCCCCGAGGCCCTCATCCTTGAGCACCACATCTGCCATGAGCAGATGATGGTTCACCACCACAAGGTCGGACTGCATGGCTTCGCGACGTGCCTGCAGGACAAAACATTCCGCGTGATGGGTGCAGGCCTGCCCCAGGCAATTGTCCCGGGTAGACGTGACCAGTGGCCAGATGGCCGACGATTCCGGTATTTGATCCAGCGTCGAGCGATCCCCCTTCTGGTCACGGGCTGCAAATGCCGCTACCTGGTGCAGATGCAGAACCTCTTCCCGAGTCTTCAACTTGCCTGCTTCCAACGTTTTTTTAAGGTGGTGATGACAGATGTAGTTGCTTCTGCCCTTGAGCAAGGCAACCGTCACGGGCAGTCGAAGCAAGGAGAGCAGTCGGGGAATGTCCCGGTGGAAAAGCTGGTTCTGGAGATTTTTGGTTCCCGTGGAAAGGATGGTCTTGCCTCCCGATGTCAAGGCAGGTACCAGATAGGCAAAGGTCTTGCCTGTTCCGGTGCCTGCCTCGGCAATCAGGGATTGCCCTGCCTGTATGGCTGCCCATACGGCTTCTGCCATTTCCAGTTGGGAAGGCCTGAAACGATACCCTTCCAGTTCACGGGCCAGGAGACCCGATTCACCAAAAACCGCTTTCAATTCAGCCCGTAGCGCCGGATGAACCAGGTCTTGATACCATGAGCCAGCACCAGATAACCCAGGATGATGCCCACCAGGTAAGGCCAGAAAGCAGCTGGCAACGGGGTAAAGCCCAGTGAATGGGCAAAAGGCGAATAAGGCAACCAGAGACCCACGGTGCAGATGAGGATACTGGTCAGCACCATGGGCAGACTGGCTCTGCTCTGGATGAAAGGGAAGCGTCCGGTCCGGATGATATGAATGATGAGGGTCTGGGACAACAGTGATTCCACAAACCAGCCGGTCTGGAACAATGACGCCCCTTCCACCGTATTGGCATGGAAGATGAAGTAGAGCACCCCGAAGGTCACATAATCGAATATGGAACTGATGGGACCCAGCATGACCATGAACCGGGTGATATTGGCAATGTCCCAGCGACGTGGCTGGGCGATGTATTCCTCGTCCACGTGATCGGTGGGGATGGCCGTCTGGGAAAAGTCATACAGGAGGTTATTGGTCAGGACCTGTATGGCGGCCATGGGCAGAAACGGCAGCCACGCGCTGGCTCCGAGTACACTGAACATGTTGCCAAAATTGGAACTGGCCCCCATCTTGATGTACTTCACGATATTGCCAAATACCTTCCTGCCCTCGATCACCCCCTCCTCAAGCACCATGAGGCTCTTTTCCAGCAGAATGATGTCCGCCGATTCCTTGGCAATGTCCACGGCAGTGTCCACTGAAATACCCACATCAGCCGCCTTGAGTGCCGGGCCATCGTTAATGCCGTCACCCATGAACCCCACCACATGGTCGCGCAGGTGCAATGCCTTGATGACCCGCGCCTTCTGTGCAGGCGACAGCTTGGCGAACACCACCACTTCTTCTGCCAGGCGAGCCAGCTCCTCATCCGCCATGGCCTCCAGTTCAGATCCCAGAAGAATGCGATCCACGCGAAGCCCCACTTCATGGCATACCTTGCGGGTCACCACTTCATTGTCACCCGTCAGGATTTTGACAGCCACCCCATGGCGATGCAGGGCGGCAATGGCTTCACGGGCACTGTCCTTGGGGGGGTCAAGAAAAGCGATATAACCCACCAGTACCAGCCCCGACTCATCCCTGACCCCATAGACGTTCTGGTCCATGGGAGTTTCCTTGTAAGCAATGGCAATGACCCTGAACCCGTCCTGATTGAGGTCCTGGGTCACCTTCAGGAGTTCCACCAGATGGGAATCACCCAACGCAATGGTGCGCCCTTCCACTTCCGCATGAGTGCAGCAGGCAAATACCTCCTCTACGGCACCTTTGCAAATCAGCAGATGACGCCCTCGTCCCGCCACCACCACTGACATGCGGCGGCGCTGGAAATCGAACGGAATTTCATCCACCTTGCGATATTCCGCTCCCACCCTCAACTTGTCCTTGAGCCCGGAATACTCAAGGACAGCCACATCCAGCAGATTCTTGAGCCCGGACTGGTAATAACTGTTGAGGTAGGCATATTCCAGCACATCCTCGTTTTCCTGGCCATAAATGTCCACGTGCTTTTCCAGGATGATCTTGTCCTGGGTGAGCGTCCCGGTCTTGTCAGTGCACAGCACGTCCATGGCACCAAAGTTCTGGATGGAATTGAGGCGCTTCACAATGACTTTTTTCCGGGACATGGAAAGCGCCCCCTTGCCCAGGTTGACAGTCACGATCATGGGCAGCATTTCGGGGGTAAGCCCCACGGCCACGGCCATGGAGAACAGGAAGGCCTCCATCCAGTTGCCCTTGGTAAAGCCATTGATGAAAAACACCAGAGGGGTCATCACCAGAATGAAACGGATCATGAGCCAGGTGAACTGGCTGATCCCACGGTCAAAACTGGTGAGCTGGCGCGTACCGGCCACCATCTGTGCCAGGGTACCAAAATAGGTGGATGGCCCTGTTTGCACCACGAGAGCCGTGGCCGTGCCACTGACCACGTTTGTTCCCATGAAACAAACGTTGTTGAGCTGCAAGGGGTCGGTACGGCCCGTCGTATCCACCAGGGCAAACTTTTCCACAGGCAATGCCTCGCCCGTCAGGGAAGACTGATTGACAAAAAGATCCTTGGCTGAAAGCAGACGCACGTCTGCCGGAATCATGTCGCCTGCGGAAAGTTGCACCAGATCACCTGGCACCAGGGTATTCATGGGCACTTC
>JAJZEL010000156.1 GCA_021828575.1 Pseudomonadota bacterium | reverse complement strand
TCGTTCCGGATACATGGAAGCTCGCGAAAGGTAAGCATTTCTGACCCTTTCGAAAAAAATCGCCTGCTCTTTCTCAAAACGATCAGGGTGGGGAGTATTCAGGCTTAGCCGGCGTTGAGCCACTTCGGGCGACACATCAAAAAGAAACGTCAAATCAGGAGCCAAACCCTCTGTGGTCCAATCGTCCAGCCATTGCAAGGCAAAGGCAGCAACGCCCCTGCCGCCTCCCTGATAGGCATGACTGGCGTCCGAAAAACGGTCGCTCAGCACCCATGTTCCTTTCAATAAGGCAGGTCGAATCACCTGGATCAAATGCTCACGTCGTGCAGCAAACATCAGTAGTGCTTCAGTGATGGCATCCATGGGTTGCCCAAGCACAAGGGAGCGCATTTGCTCGCCCAGCACAGTTCCTCCTGGCTCCCTTGTCACCACCACTTCATGGCCTCGATGACGCAACCAGTTGGCGATGGCATTCACATGTGTACTTTTTCCGGCACCGTCAATGCCTTCCAGGGTAATGAATTTTCCTGAAGTGGGTTCCTGCATGGTTTTCACCGTGTGGTCCTGCCGAATACATACCTGTCAATGGCGCGTTGATGTTCTTCCAGTGTGCTGGAAAACTGATGAGTCCCATCACCCTTTGAAACGAAGTACAGTGCCTCGGTGGAGGCAGGATGAGCTGCTGCGTCCAAAGCGGCTTCTCCTGGCATGGCAATCGGAGTTGGAGGCAATCCGCCACGAGTATAAGTATTCCAGGGGGTATCTGCCAGAAGGTCCCGTTTATGAAGATGACCATCATACTGGGCGCCCAGTCCATAAATGACCGTTGGATCCGTCTGCAGCCTCATGCCCCTGCGCAGGCGATTAATGAACACGCCAGCCACGAGTGGCCGCTCTTCTGAACTCGCTGTTTCTTTTTCCACAAGGGATGCCATGATCAACAGCTGATAGGCAGACTCATATGGCAAATGGGCGAAACGCTGGCTCCAAAGTGGGCCTAGATGGCGCTCCATTGAAAGTTCAGCGCGTTTCATGATTCTGAGATCAGAGTCTTCATGATTGAAGTAGTACGTATCGGGGAAAAACAATCCTTCCGGACTGGATTGTGAAATCGACAACCTTTCCAGCACCCAAGCATCGGACTGGCCAAGGGTCACATGTTTGAGATCGGGGTTCTGATCCAGCAAGTTGCGAAATTGCGCAAATGTCATGCCTTCGCCAAGCCGGATTTCATTTTGCACCACATCGCCACGGGTCATTCCGCTGAGCAGCTGCCAGCCAGTCATGGGAGTATCCCACTCATAGCTGCCTGCCTTGATTTTTGACTGGGAGCCAGTAAGACGACGTACAAAAATGAAAGTCCAAGGCTCCCAGAGCACTTTGTGTCTGACCAATGAACGGGCAACTGCTTTGAGCGTATAACCACTTTTAAGCTCATAGGCAAAGGGAGCTTCAGGCAACTTGAGCGGATAAAAGAAGAAAATGGCAAGCCAAATGCCTGACAGTGCGGCAAAAATCAAGCCAAGGCGGAACCTCATGGTCCGCTAAGACCTCAGTTCATGCGCTGAAAGATGATGGTGCCATTGGTTCCTCCAAACCCGAAAGAATTGGAGAGCACCACACCTATCTTCATGGAACGTGCCTCATTGGGCACATAGTCCAGGTCACATTCCGGTGAAGGGTTCTGCAGATTGATGGTGGGAGGCGCCACCTGGTGATGCAATGAGAGAACGGCAAATACAGCCTCGATTCCACCTGCGGCTCCCAACAGATGACCGGTCATGGATTTGGTGGAACTGATGGCCAGTTTACGGGCATGATCACCAAACGTGCGCTTGACTGCAACGGTTTCCCCCAGATCCCCCAAAGGAGTCGATGTGCCATGTGCATTGATATAGTCCACCTGGTCAGGACTCAATCTGGCATTTTTAAGCGCATTGACCATGCTTCTGCGTGCCCCATCTCCATCTTCCGGAGGGGCTGTGATGTGGTGGGCATCAGCGCTCATTCCATAACCGGACAATTCACAGTATATGCGTGCGCCTCTTGCACGGGCATGCTCCAACTCTTCCAGAACAAGCACCCCTGCGCCTTCCCCCATGACAAACCCATCGCGATCTTTGTCCCAGGGACGGCTTGCCGTAGCCGGGTCGTCGTTACGCGTACTCAAGGCTCGAGCGGCACAAAACCCTCCGATACCCAGCTCGTTGATCGTGGACTCCGCTCCACCTGCCACCATGACATCGGCATCTCCATACTCGATCAGCCTGGCGGCATCTCCGATACTATGGTTACCAGTAGTACATGCGGTGACCAAAGAAAGATTGGGGCCCTTGAGTCCGTACATGATCGAGAGATTGCCTGAGATCATGTTGATGATGCTGCCAGGTATGAAAAATGGGGAAATTTTTCTGACGCCGGCTTCCAGGTAGGCTTTATGCGTCTCGGCAATCATGGTTAGGCCACCGATACCCGACCCTATGCACACTCCCATGCGCTCGGCATTGGAAGGATGTGGATCAATTCCGGCATCCTTGAGTGCTTCCATGCCCGCCACCAGGCCGTAATGGATGAAAATATCCATTCTTCTGATTTCTTTTGGATTCAGAAACTGCGAGGCGTCAAAATTTTTGACTTCCCCAGCAATCTGACTAGGCATATTTGAAGGATCAAAACGGGTGATCCGGGTGATTCCTGATCGACCGGCACACAAATTATCCCAGGCTTCCGCCACATTGTTTCCGATGGGTGACAGAATGCCCAACCCAGTGACCACTACGCGGCGTTGCGACATACGAAGATTTCTCCTCTTCCAGAAGTCAGACGGGCAGACTTTTTGCAAGTCTGCCCGGAAAGAGATCCTGCCTGCAGGAAGTCAGGACTTGAGATGGCTATTGATGTAGTCAATAGCCTGTTGAACGGTGGTGATCTTTTCAGCTTCCTCGTCAGGGATTTCGCATTCGAATTCCTCTTCGAGGGCCATGACCAACTCAACTGTGTCGAGCGAGTCAGCTCCCAGATCATCTACGAACGAGGAGGTGTTCTGGACGTCCTCTTCCTTGACGCCCAACTGATCAGAAACAATCTTTTTGACTCGCGCTTCGATGTTTGACATTTGTGTAGAGTCCTTCTTCAACGGTACCAGAAAAAACGCACGCCATTATACCAGATCACCGGTCAATGTTCACCGGAATCTGTCTATTCCATGAACATTCCGCCATTTACGTGGAGAGTGGTGCCTGTAATGTAAGACGCGCCTGGAGAAGCCAGGAAAGACACGGCGTTGGCCACATCTTCGACTTGCCCCAACCTGCCCAGGGGAATGGCACCCAAAAGGGATTGCTGTTGCGTTTCATCAAGTGCACGGGTCATGTCCGTATCAATGAACCCGGGAGCCACACAATTGACGGTAATACCTCGGCTGCCCATTTCCCTTGCCAAGGACTTGGTCAAACCCATCAGGCCAGCCTTGGCTGCCGCATAATTCGATTGTCCTGCATTTCCGGTGGATCCCACCACCGACCCGATGTTGATGATTCGTCCATGACGGGCTTTCATCATGTCCCGCATGACGGCTCTGGAAAGCAGAAAAACGGACTTCAGGTTGGTATTGAGGACTTCATCCCAATCCTCATCACGCAGGCGCAGGGCAAGCATGTCACGGGTAACCCCGGCATTGTTGACCAGGATGGACACTGAACCCAGTCGGTTTTTGATGGCTTCCACTGTATCAAGGATCCCTTGGGCATCCTTCACATTTAGAATCAAACCAGCGCCAGAAGCATTTTCTTCACGCAGAAGCTCCTCAATGGACTGAACACCTGCTTCAGTAGTGGCTGTCCCTGCCACAATGGCGCCCTGCCGAGCCAATTCCCGGGCAATGGCACGACCAATGCCCCGACTTGCGCCTGTAACCAGAGCCACTTGTCCTTTCAGCATCTTGCCTCTCCTTGGTTAACGCAAAGCTTCAATGACAGCAGACAAGGAAGCTTCATCACCCATCGACATGCCATTGAGTGCTGGCACCGATCGCTTGACGAGCGGAGTCAATACCTTTCCAGGCCCGCATTCGATGACCGCCTCTGCTCCATCCCGTGCAAGGGCCTGCAGGACACCGACCCATTTCACGGGACGGTACAGCTGTTCGACCAGTACTTGGCGAATGGCCTCGGGACTGGGAGCGATCTCCACCGTGGCATTATGGATGACAGGAATCTTGGGAGGGGTAATGACTACGGACGCGAGATATTCAGCCAGTTTGGCCGCTGCCGGCTTCATGAGCGAGCAATGGGATGGAATGCTCATGGGTAACAGGATGGCTCGTTTGGCCCCACGGGCTTTGGCTGCTTCGATGCCACGCTCAATGGCAGCGCGGTGACCTGCAATCACCACCTGACCGGGGGAATTGAAATTGGCAGGCTCAAGAACCTGGCCTTGCGCAGCTTCTTCGCAAGCCAGCCCCACCTCATCATCATCAAGACCCAGAATGGCAGCCATGCCCCCCTCGCCGGGAGGGACTTCATTCTGCATGAGTTGGGCACGACGACGGGTCAATGCCAGCGCATCAGCAAAAGAGAGGCTTTCGGCGGCCACAAGAGCCGTATATTCTCCGAGGCTGTGTCCTGCGAGCACAGCGGGAACTGCCCCGCCCAATTCGCGCCAGGCACGATAAACCGCGACACCAGCCGTCAACATCAACGGCTGGGTATTAATGGTCAGGGACAACGCATCTTCCGGGCCTTCCACTGCCAGCGTCCAAAGATTCATGCCAAGATGACTGGATGCCTCATCGAAAGTGGAACGAATGGACGGTATGTGGTCATAGCCGTTCATCATGCCCACTGATTGAGAACCTTGTCCAGGAAAAACAAATGCAGCCTTCATGATCTCCTCATATTTCCAGCAAGGCTGATCCCCAGGTAAACCCTCCACCGACTGCTGCCAGAAGAACCTTGTGACCGGGCTTTATTCGGGAATCCCTGATAGCTTCATCAAGGGCCAGGGGAATGGAAGCCGCAGAGGTATTGCCGTGGTGATCGACCGTTACTACGACTTTCCCGGGAGAAATGCCCAATTTTTCACCGGTGGCCTCAATAATTCGCACATTGGCCTGATGAGGTACAAACCAGTCCACCTGTTCAATGGTCATCTGGTTGGCATTCAGGGCTTCACGGCATACCTGGTCAAGAATTCTGACAGCGAATTTGAACACGGCACCACCGTCCATATGAACAGTAGGCTTCCCCTGGATTTCCCCTTCCTGAATGTTGCCGGGGGCAGACAACTGCGCAGCATAACGGCCATCAGCATGAAGATGCGTTGAATAAATGCCTGGACCATTCCCGGGTTGAAGAATCACGGCGCCTGCGCCATCACCAAAGAGAACACAGGTGCCACGGTCAGACCAGTCAAGAAGATTTGTGAAATTCTCTGCGCCCACAACCAGTGCGCACTGTGCCGCACCACTGCGAACATATTGGTCTGCAATCGACAGGGCATAAATGAACCCGGTACACACTGCCTGGACATCCAGGGCTGGTCCGCGCGTCACTCCAAGTTTGGCTTGTAAAAAACAGGCCGTACTCGGAAAAACCATGTCGGGTGTGGTGGTGGCCACCACGATAAAATCCACGTCTTCAGGAGCCAAACCAGCGGATTTCAGGGCACGTTTCGCTGCCATCAATGCCAGATCACTGGTCTTTTCGTGAGGAGCATGCACATGCCGCTGCCGGATCCCCGTACGAGCCTGAATCCAGGCATCGCTGGTATCGACGCGCTGTTCGAGATCTTGATTCGTCAGCACCTGGTCAGGCGTATAACTGCCGGTGCCGGTGATTTTTGAAAAAATCATCAGGACGTTTTTTCCAGTTGAGAAACTGCAGCCTGGATCCTTCCAAGCACATGGTTACTGACTTCTGACACAGCGTATTCCAGTGCATGACGGAAAGCAAAGACATCTGCACCACCATGGCTTTTAACGACAAGGCCCTTCAAACCCAGCAGACTGGCTCCGTTGTATTGCCTGTGATCCACCTTTCGCTTCAGATTATTGAGAACAGGCAACGCCACAAGAGCCGCCAGCCTGGAAAAAATACTTTGCCTGAATTCCCTGCGAATCATCTGGCCCAGCATCCAGGCCAACCCTTCTGATGATTTGAGAACTGCGTTACCAACAAATCCGTCACAGACCACCACGTCAACAGTGCCTTTGAAAATATCATCCCCTTCCACATTACCGTAAAAGTTGATGGGGGCCTCGCGAAGCAATTCAGCAGATCTTTTGATCAATCCATTACCCTTGATGGCTTCATGCCCAATATTGAGCAGTCCGACAGAAGGGTTGTCTTTGTTATCCACCGCAGAAGCCAGAATTGAACCCATGAGTCCGAATTGGCAAATATGTTCCGGTTCGCAATCCACGTTGGCGCCAAGATCAAGCAAATAGACATGCCCATTGATGGTGGGCAGGGTCGTGGCGATGGCCGGGCGCTCTATGCCTGGCATCATTTTCAAGACAAACCGGGCAGTAGCCATCAATGCTCCGGTATTGCCCGCACTGATGCAGCAATCAGCAAGCCCCTCATGCACAAGGTCAATAGCCTTGCGCATGGATGAGTCCTTCTTTTTTTTCAGGGCAAGGGCCGGAGGTTCATCCATGGCCACCACATCGCTTGCCGGATAAACAGACAAGCGCGATCCCCACTTGGTGGCCGAGGAACCAAGCTCGGCCTCAATGGCATCAGGAAGCCCCACCAGAATGATTTTCACATCGTTCCGCCGGGTAAGCAGTTCAAGAGCCGCTGGTACAGTGACCTTTGGCCCGTGATCCCCGCCCATGGCATCTACAGCCAGGGTGATATTCACGCCCACGCGTTACAGCGTTGCAATGAGTTAAAGAATGCTTGCTTACTGGTCGTTTTTGGTTTTCACCACTTTCTTGCCGCGGTAAAAACCATTGGGGGTGATGTGATGACGCAAATGAACCTCGCCTGTGACAGGTTCGGTCGCCAAGGGGGGCTTGCTCAGAAAATCATGAGCACGGTGCATGCCACGCTTGGAAGGGGATTTCTTATTTTGTTGAACAGCCATTTTGCAACACTCCTTAAATTTCAGGTCCACATGTCTGCATTGTGAACCTTATTTAATTGATCAATCCTTTTTCCCCGCAGACGATTTCAAGCCGGCCAAAGCACCAAACGGTGAAGACGGGCGCCCTACCCCCTCACCAACGGGAGACACGCAGGAACCTTCGCTATGGACAGGAACCAGCGGCAAAGCCAGCAGGATCTCTTCTTCCACCAAATCGACTACAGAAAGCCGATCCGGTGCCACGATCACGTCTACGCCCTGCTCCTCGTCCTCCAACCCGGGAAGCGCCTCCTCGTTCTGGACAAGAACGAGACGCGTACTCACGTCCAGGACAAATGGCAAGGGCCCGAGACAGCGCTGGCATGCAAGCACCAGATGACCTTCCAGTCTGAGAGAAAGCTCTGGTCGCCCCTGACCCGTTTCTCCACCGGCCAGTTCGTAGCGGAAAGCGCCATCAGGCGAGTGCAGCAGGTCACCCAAACGATCAAGGTCGCCTGGCACACCCTCACCTTCTACCCTTTCATGCAGGGCAGCAAATACGATCGGGTCCAAAACTGGGGCCTCAAACATAAGCCCGCAATTTTAAAGCTGCTTTTCCATCCTGTCAAAGATTTGTGACAGATGGAAGCTTCGGCAGACAGGGTACTGCTATAGTCTCGGCTGCGCCTTGCCCGGAATCCCTTACCCACATTACGGAGGTTATTGCACGTGCTGGTTCTTGCCTCAGGATCACCCTATCGCCGGGAACTATTGTCCAGACTGAAGCTTCCATTTCAGGTAGCCCCGCCGGATGTGGACGAGAGCCCGCGCCCGGGCGAATCACCTGTAGATACCTGCCTGCGCTTGGCTGAAGACAAGGCACGCAAAGTTGCTGAGCGATGGCCAAATGCCCTGATCATTGGCAGTGATCAGGTGGCCACTCTGAAAGGAGAGGTTATCGGCAAGCCAGGGGGACATGAAATGGCGTTACGGCAACTCAGGCAAGCCAGCGGCCAAGACATGACTTTTCACACGTCCCTTTGCCTGCTGAATGCCATGACGGGGCATTTGCAAACGGAATGCGTGAATGTAAAAGTTCGTTACAGATCGCTTTCCGAAGCCCAGATCGAGCGTTACCTGCAGCTCGACCAGCCCTATGACTGCGCCGGAAGTGGGCGCATCGAAACCCTCGGGATCACCTTGGTGGAATGGGTGCAAAGCGATGATCCGACAGCGCTGATTGGCCTGCCCCTGATCACCCTGACCACCCTGTTGCAAAGGGAAGGAATTCAACTCCCATGATCCGCCTCCGGGATTCACGAGTTGGCATGCTGTTGCTGATGCCCGTTCCGCTGACAGACCTGCCTGACACAGGAAACTGCATTCCTGAGAATGTACGCCATCTTGTTTGCCAAACTCGTCACTTCGTGGTTGAAAATGCAAAAACAGCCCGAAAAATCATAAAGCTGCTTGGCCATCCCCTGCCATTGGCGCAACTGCAGCTATCCGAATTGAATGAGCATACACCGCCAGACAACATTGAAGCATTACTGGATCCTGCGTTTGACGGGCATGATATTGGCCTCATGTCCGAGGCTGGATGTCCAGCCATAGCCGATCCTGGTGCATTGTTGGTAAAAAGAGCCCATGAGAAAGGCATCAGGGTGCGTCCTTTGACCGGCCCTTCTTCGTTGATTCTGGGGCTAATGGCCTCAGGACTGGAAGGTCAACGGTTTGCCTTCGCCGGATACGTTCCCGCCAATGCGATGGAACGACGCAAACGTCTCCTGCAACTGGAGCAACGTTCGCGACATGAAGACGAGACACAGCTGGTCATTGAAACGCCTTACCGCAATGATGCATTCCTCACCACCTTGCTGGAAACGCTGTCCCCTTCCACACGCCTCTGCGTTGCCCGGGATCTGACTGGTCACAACGAATGGGTGATCACCAGAACCATCACTGAATGGCGGCAGTCTTCATCACCTTCACTCAAGGGCTTTCCTGCACTTTTTCTGTTTCAGGCAGCAAGTCATCGCCAGTAGCCGACCATTTTTCCAGGAAAGATGCCAGTTCTGGGGGTAATTCCGCCTTCAGGACCAGTTTTTCACCGGATTCAGGGTGCGTAAAACGCAAAAGAGAAGCATGAAGGAACAATCGTTTCAACCCGCGTCTGGCGTTTTGCCGATTCCATTCGAAATCCCCGTACTTGTCATCACCGGCAATGGGATGCCCCAAATGAGACAAATGTACGCGGATCTGGTGAGTACGTCCCGTCTGTAACCTGGCTTCCACCAACGTGGCGCCAGCCAACAGGGCTTTTGAAACAAGCACAGTCGATGATTCTTTTCCTGCGTCGCTAACCATGACCCGGCGCTCGCCACCTGCCGTATGAAACTTGTGCAGGCTGGCGCTGAC
This sequence comes from Pseudomonadota bacterium, assembly GCA_021828575.1. Lineage (GTDB taxonomy): Bacteria > Pseudomonadota > Gammaproteobacteria > Burkholderiales > Ferrovaceae > JAJZEL01. Next base: position 714 of record JAJZEL010000156.1, on the reverse strand, counting down.
CACCAGGCGATTTTCTGCCAGTTCCCCTTTCACAAAGGCCAGATAGCGCTTGTCCAGATGATGTTGGCGAAACAACTCATGCAAGGCCACCAGTATGGAACGTCGCTTGGCAACAAGAAGAATTCCCGAGGTATCACGGTCCAGTCGGTGTACCAGTTCCAGAAACCTGGCTCCAGGCCTTTCCGCACGCAACTGTTCTATCACCCCCCTGCGAACACCGCTTCCGCCATGAACAGCCCAGCCAGAAGGCTTGTTAAGTGCCAGAAAACTCTCATCCTCGTAAATGATGAAGGGTTCCAACAAAATGGAAAGGGATGCCCCTCCTTCTGGTTTTATTTCCGCCGAAGATCTTCGAACAGGAGGGATGCGAACCCTGTCACCGGACTGGATCCGGTAAGTGGCATCAACCCTCCCGCTATTCACACGGACTTCGCCACTCCTCAAAATACGGTGAATGTGACTCCTGGGCACCCCTTTCAGGATTTTTGCCAAAAAGTTGTCTATGCGCTGCCCTGCTGATTCAGCCCCGACTTCTTCCCAGTTGACCTGGACTTTGCGCAACGTGTTCATTTCCTTTAGAATACAAGCTGGTTGGGTACGGTGGAGGCGCACAGTGTACCGTGTTGCGCTTTGAGGACGCGAATGTCTGCTCCGCATGCGGCCCACCACCCGGAGAGGGATCATATCCCGGAATACTGCCTTGCAGTGTCTGTC
>JAJZEL010000005.1 GCA_021828575.1 Pseudomonadota bacterium | reverse complement strand
AAGAAGGCCAACTTCAAGGGTCAGTTGACGAGATAGCATGGCCAAAGAAGATACGATCGAAATGCAGGGGGAAATCCTGGAAACCCTGCCCAATGCGACCTTCAGGGTCAAGCTGGAAAATGGTCATGTGGTACTGGGCCATATTTCAGGAAAAATGCGTATGCATTACATCCGTATTTTGCCGGGTGACAAGGTGACCGTGGAGCTGACGCCCTACGATTTGACGCGTTGTCGGATTACGTTCCGGGCCAAATGATGGTTCGGACAGCTGGAGAGAGGAAATGAAAGTTCAAGCATCCGTAAAAAAAGTATGTCGCAAATGCAAGCTTGTGCGACGCAAGGGTGTGTTGCGAGTCATCTGCGAGGACCCGCGCCACAAGCAGCGCCAGGGTTGATCCCTGGGGTGACATTGAATCGTTAAACGCAACAGAGGTCGTTTATGGCTCGTATTGCCGGGGTTAACATTCCCAACCACCAACATGCCGAGATCGCATTGACTGCCATCTACGGAATTGGACGCTCGCGCGCCCGTGACATTTGTGAGGCCGCTGGGGTTCAGTACAGTGCAAAGATCAAGGATCTCACTGATTCTGATATGGAAAAGCTGCGTGTCGAGGTGACCAAATTTGCGGTGGAGGGTGACTTACGCCGCGAAATTTCCCTCAACATCAAACGTTTGATGGATCTCGGAACTTACCGGGGTACCCGTCATCGTCGCGGTCTTCCCTGTCGTGGACAGCGTACCCGTACCAATGCCCGCACACGCAAAGGGCCCCGCAAGGCCGTGCGTACAACGAAGTAATTGAAGGAATTACCTGAATGGTCAAATCCAATACAGCATCCCGCGCTCGCAAGAAGGTCAAGAAGAATGTGGCTGAAGGCATTGCGCATATTCACGCCTCTTTTAACAATACCATCGTGACCATTACGGATCGTCAGGGCAACGCACTTTCCTGGGCGACGTCAGGCAGCAATGGTTTCAAGGGTTCACGCAAGAGTACTCCGTTTGCGGCGCAGATTGCTGCGGAAAATGCAGGGAAGGCTGCGCAGGAATGTGGCGTGAAAAACCTTGAAGTGCGGGTCAAGGGTCCGGGACCGGGACGCGAGTCGGCTGTGCGCGCCTTGAACGCTGCGGGTTTCAAGATCACCAGCATTTCGGATGTGACGCCCATGCCACATAATGGCTGCCGTCCCCCGAAGAAACGTCGTATCTAACCAGGGATCGGGAGAAAAATCGTGGCAAGAAACCTGGATGCAAAGTGTCGTCAATGTCGTCGGGAAGGCGAGAAGCTTTTTCTCAAAGGCGAAAAGTGTTTTACTGACAAGTGCGCTGTGGAGCGTCGTGCTTATGCCCCTGGGCAGCATGGCCAGAAGCAGAGTCGCCAGTCCGATTACGGTGGTCAGCTGAGAGCCAAACAGAAAGTTCGTCGCATTTATGGTGTTCTGGAACGGCAGTTCCGCAACACTTACCACATGGCCGAGCGTGCGCGAGGCGTGACAGGTGATTCTCTGTTACAGGCTTTGGAAAGTCGGCTCGATAACGTGGCCTATCGTATGGGGTTCGGCGCTTCCAGAGCGGAAGCGCGCCAGGTGGTACGGCACAACGGTATCCTTGTGAATGGTCGTCGCGTCAACATTCCGTCTTACCAGGTGCGTCCGGGAGATGCCATCGAAGTGGCTGAAAGGGCACGTGCCCAGTTGCGCATCAAAGGCGCAGTGGAGGCAGCTGAAGGCCGCGGTTTCCCTGAATGGCTCGATGTGGACGTGAAAGGGATGAAAGGGGTGTTCAAGGCTCGTCCTCAGCGCAGTGAACTTCCCTCGACCATCAACGAATCACTGGTGGTGGAACTGTACTCCAAGTAATGGAACACTGTCGGGTTAGCTACAAGGACTGATGATGCAAAGCCAAACTCAAGTTTTTCTGAAGCCACGCAGTATCGAGGTACAGAACATTTCCCCTACCCATGCCAAGGTAGTGATGGAGCCTTTCGAACGTGGGTATGGCCATACGCTGGGTAACGCCCTGCGCCGTATATTGTTGTCCTCCATGCCGGGGTTTGCACCTACAGAGGTCAAGATTGCTGGCGTGGTGCATGAGTACTCCACGGTGGAAGGCGTGCAGGAGGATGTGGTGGACCTTCTTCTGAACCTCAAGGGTGTGGTGTTGAAACTCCACAATCATAACGAGGCCGTGCTGAAGCTGCTCAAGACCGGACCTGGTGTGGTCACTGCAGCAGATATTGAAGGTCACCATGATGTGGACATCATTAACCCCGATCATGTCATTGCCCATTTGACCTCGGGTGGAAAGCTGGATATGCAGATTCGCGTGGAACGTGGTCGTGGCTACCAACCTGCCACTACCCGGGTCGTGGATCAGGACTCCCATGCTGTGGGTGGCATTCAGATGGATGCTTCTTTCAGCCCTGTTCGTCGGGTCAGCTACACTGTGGAAAGCGCCCGTGTGGAACAGAGAACCGATCTGGACCGCCTGGTCATGGACATTGAAACCAATGGAGCCATAGAGCCTGAAGAGGCTGTGCGCTTTGCAGCCCAGGTGCTGATGGATCAGTTGCACGTGTTTTCAGATCTTCAGGGCACGCCGGTGAGCGCCGAATCTTCGAAAGCGCCGCAGGTTGACCCCATCCTCCTGCAACCCGTGGATGACCTTGAGTTGACCGTGCGTTCCGCCAATTGTTTGAAAGCAGAAAACATTTACTACATTGGGGATTTGATCCAGCGCACTGAGACTGAGCTCCTCAAGACCCCCAATCTGGGTCGGAAGTCCCTGAACGAGATCAAGGAAGTGCTGGCGTCCAAGAGCCTGACGCTGGGCATGAAACTGGAAAACTGGCCTCCCGCTGGCCTGCTGGAACGTCGCTGAAGACGTCACAATCGAATCATTAAGGAAAACAGATCATGCGTCACCGTCTGAGTAACCGAAAGCTGAACCGCACCACCAGCCACCGGCTGGCGATGCTGAGAAACATGACCAATTCCCTCCTGAGGCACGAAGTGATTCGTACCACTTTGCCCAAGGCAAAGGAATTGCGTCGTGTGGCAGAGCCCCTGATTACCCTGGGAAAGGCTCCCACCCTTGCCAATCGTCGGCTGGCTTTCAGTCGCCTGCGTGATCGTGAGATGGTGACCAAGCTATTCAATGAGCTGGGCCCACGGTACCAGACGCGTCCCGGAGGCTATTTGCGCATTCTCAAATTCGGTTTTCGTCAGGGCGATAATGCACCCATGGCGCTCGTAGAACTTCTTGACCGTCCAGAGTCCTCTGTCGCGCCAGAACAAGCTCCAGAAGCCTGATAAATTAGAGTATCACCGTACTTTTTCGCCCCCTGTTTCCCATCTGGGAACAGGGGGCGAAGCGTTGAAGGCCTTCATTTCTGAAAAGTACCCCTTGCACCTTCCTGTTCGTAGGAGAAGCCATTGTAAGATGCTTGTAATTTGGGAAATTTTCCCATAAAGTGATCGTCTGACAATGGGGTTTTATGCTGAAGTCCGGATGGGAAGTGCGAGCTCACGGTCATTTTTATGAGTGGTAAAAAGGGACATCTGGATCCGGAGCAGGTGCTCCAGCAGGCCTTGGTGGTCATGCAGCCGCTTGTGCTGTGGTTGCTTCGTTCTGGCGTTCGTCACCCCGAATTTTCAGCAGCAATAAAACGCGTGTTCCTCAGACAGGCCGCTGCCGAGTTAACGCGCCTTGATGAAAAATTAACGGATTCAGCTCTCAGCCTTCTCTCGGGATTGCACAGGAAGGATGTGCGTGCCTTCATGACAGAGCATGAGGAGCAGGGCAGTGCACTGGAAGACATGGGGGAGATTACCCGTGAGTCTCTGGGGCGTCCCACGTTGGCCACTCAAGTCATGACCCGGTGGTTGACCAGTGGGTTCTCTGATGATCTGCCTGTGGCTGGAATGACTTATTCCTTTGAGGCATTGGTGCGTCAGGTTTCCAGCGATGTTCACCCGCGTTCGGTGCTCAAGGAGTTGGAGCGACTGGATCTTGCGCGAGAGGAAGGAGACAGGGTCAGGCTTCTTCGGCAGTCATTCATACCTGATAAAACACTTCTTGAAGCTGGAAACCTGCTGGCAGGAAATGCAGCAGATCACCTGGCGGCAGGGGTGCACAATTTGAGTGCGGCAGATGACCGAGCTTTTCTGGAACAAAGCGTATTTGCAAGTGGGCTATTTGCAGACTCAATAGTTCAACTGGAAGGACTGGCACGCGAATTATGGATGGAAGTGCTGAATCGTGTTGCACGGGCAGCTGTTCCTTTGTGTGAGAAAGACGAACCGGAGGGCGGCCAGCAACGCATTCGGATAGGCATGTACTGCTATAGCGAACCCATTCAGGGAAATACCACGGTTCCGGGCAAGACGACTCGCAAAAGGAGAAATGGCAAGCCGGTGACTTCCAGAAGAAAAGGGTCGAAATGAAATCCTTTTCCGGATTATTCCAGTCAAAAAAGGCCCGTATGCTGCTCATGTCCGGAGCGCTGGGACTGGCGATAGGGCTGGTGTCCTGTGGAGGGGGAGCTGGAGCGCTGGTGGCTGGTGTGGGAAGTGGTGGAACCGGGATAGCCCAGGGAATTGTGGTCGGGTTTGGCAGCGTGTTCGTGGATGGAAAAGAGTATGGCACAGCCAATGCGGCCATTACAGAGCAGGATGCCAACGGAACGACCACCAGTGCGCTACTGAAGCTGGGTGAGCGCATCCGTATTCAACTGGACGCCACCGGAACTACCGTGACCACAGCGCAAATAACTGACCAGTTGTCCGGACCGGTCACGGTAAGCGCCACACAGATTGTCAGTGGTGACTGGTGGCTGCAAGTGGCAGGACAATGGGTAAAGATTGTGTCAGCACCGCAAAATACGCCGTCAGGCATGGTCACCGTATTGTCTGGGGCGACCCCGAACTCGCCAGCGAGCCTGACTTCCGGAGCTGAACTGGAAGTGTATGGCATGTGGTCATGGGACAGTACAAAAAACAGTGACGTGCTTGTGGCAACCCGCATCGAATTGACCTCGGCAAGTGCGACAACAAGCAATGTGCTGGTGGGTGGGATTGTGTTCGCGCTGCCTTCATCTGGTGAGGCTCGGTTGAATTCCGCGAGTGGACCCATTCTCCAGGGAGCTTTGCCAGCTTCTGTGGCAGTAGGTGCCGAGGTAACGGCTGTGGTGTCCAGAAGTGCCTGGAACGGTTGGGCCGGGGGAAGCGTACCCTTGTCAGCAATGTCGATCACTTCTGCCAGCCTAGAAAACGGGGCCTCGGCGGAATTGAGTGGTTTGGTGAACATGGTGGGCAATGTGGTATTTCTGCAGGGAATAGCCGTGGTCATGCCTTCGGGAGCGACCGTTTCTGCTGGAGATTATTTGCAAATATCAGGAACGCTGTTGAATGGTGAACTTCAGGATACTCAAGTGGAAAGTCATGTGAATGGGCCCGGCATTCAACAGAGCATTCAGGTGAATGCTGCGACAGATGGGCTGGACTGGGCCTCACTGATCAGTAACGCGAATGCCGCAACAATAAATCCGGTGCCGGTACTGCTTTTGCAAGGAACCAGCATCAATGCCAACTCTTCCACAACATTCCATGCCTGTACGGAATCTGCGTCAGATACGGAAATTGTGCAGGTCACTGGAGTCATTCCGGCACCGGGACAACCCATGCTGGCTACAAATATCGTTTGCGTAGCCACAGAAGCGCCGTCATTGTCGCCGGGTACCATCGTGGATTATGAGGGGGTGGTGGGCAATGTGGATACGGTCGCTTCCACGCTGGCAATGAGCAATGACTCTTCCAATATCAATGTGATCTGGACGGGAAGTACCTATCTGGATCCGGCTCTGGGTCTTCCAACCACATGGGCTGGTCAGAACATTCATGCCATCGGCTCGTTGCAAGGAAATACGCTGACGGCTACGGCCATACTGGCACAAAGCACCTCCACAGATAATTGACCTGATGAGGGGAGCCCGAGTAGAGCGGGCACGCGTTGGTCAGATCGTGACTTTTCTTTTTCCTCGATAGTGCGTTTCTTGCGCCGCAATAGTGCTCAACGCCCGATCATGAAGCGTCATTCCTCTCTATCCCCTCATTCGCTATTTGATAACCAATTGAAATTCAGCGCTAATTCGGTGTTTTTTTGAGTGTGGCCCAAAAGTTGCTCTGGATACCTGCAGGAGGCACAAAAATAGATCACGCAAAAAGTGCCATTTCAGATAGCAGTCACGCGAGGCGCCCATGAAAAGAATGAAACTGGTGGTAATTGGCAATGGCATGGCGGGGATCCGAACAGTGGAAGAGTTGCTCAAACTGTCTCCGGAAACTTATGAAGTGACTGTTTTTGGCGCCGAACCCTGGCCCAATTACAACAGAATTTTGCTTTCTCCCGTTCTGGCAGGGGAACAGGATGTGAATGACATCATTCTCAATAGCCTCGAATGGTATTCGGAGAACGGAATACGTCTGCATACCGGAAAAACGGTGACTGCAATTGACCGTATTCGTCGGGAAGTGATTGCCGACGATGGTACGGTGGCGCCCTACGACAGGCTTTTGATTGCCACCGGTTCTGTTCCCTTCATATTGCCCGTGCCTGGAAGTGATCTTCCCGGAGTCATTGCCTACCGGGATATCAAGGACACGGAAACCATGATTGCGGCAGCTGCCAAGTGGCGGCATGCGGTAGTCATTGGAGGCGGGTTGCTGGGCCTTGAAGCAGCCAATGGGCTGAAACAGAGAGGTATGGATGTGACGGTGGTCCATTTGGCTGGCTGGCTTCTGGAACGTCAGCTGGACCCAATGGCGGCCTCGCTTCTGCAAAAAAACTTGGAAGCCAAGGGGTTAAAATTCAGACTGACCACACAGACTGAAGCCTTGGTGGCACGCACAGGTGAAAACCGGGTCGGGGCGGTGGTGTTGCGTGATGGTACTGAAATCCCAGCCGATCTTGTGGTGATGGCGGCGGGTATCAAACCCAATACGGCATTGGCAGAAGCAGCAGGGCTACCGTGCCAGCGCGGTATTCTTGTGAACGACACCCTGCAAACATTCGATCCCCGCGTTTATGCCGTGGGAGAATGTGTTAGCCACAGGGGCATGGCTTATGGGCTCGTGGCACCCTTGTTTGAGCAGGCCAGGGTTTGTGCCAATCATCTGGCCATGATGGGCATCAGCCGGTATACGGGTTCGGTGACTTCCACCAAGCTCAAGGTGACTGGGGTCGACCTGTTTTCGGCCGGATCCTTCATGGGCGGGGAGGGGACCGAAGAAATCACTCTTTCCGATCCCACTGCCGGAGTCTATAAAAAACTCGTATTGCGTGAGGATCGACTCGTTGGCGTTTGTCTGTATGGCGATACGGCAGATGGCGCGTGGTACTTCAAATTGCTGCGCGAAGCAAGAAAAGTGACTGATTTGCGCGATACGCTCATGTTTGGTGAAAACAATATGGGCGATACGGGTCATGAGGGTCACAACAAGGCAATGGCCATGTCTGACTCCGACGAAGTATGCGGTTGCAATGGCGTGAACAAGGGAACAATCGTGAAAGCCATCAAGGAGCAGGGCCTGTTCACGCTTGAAGAAGTTCGCAAGTGCACGAAAGCCAGTGGGTCCTGCGGTTCCTGTACGGGGTTGGTGGAACAGATCCTGATGAATGTGCTGGGCACGGATTATTCGGAGGCCCCAGCGAAGAAAGCCCTCTGTGGGTGTACCGATCATTCCCACGAGGATGTCCGTCGGGTCATCAGGGAAAATCATCTGGTCGCACAGCAGGCGGTACGCGACTTCATGGAATGGCGTACCCCCAATGGATGTGCCACTTGCCGGCCAGCCATCAACTATTACCTCATCTCCACTTGGCCGCATGAGGCCAGAGATGATCCGCAGTCACGTTTCATCAATGAAAGGGCGCATGCCAATATCCAGAAAGATGGCACTTACTCCGTTGTACCACGTATGTGGGGTGGTTTGACCACGGCAGCAGAATTGAGAAGGATTGCGGATGTGGCCGAGAAGTATCAGGTGCCCACGGTCAAGTTGACCGGAGGGCAGCGCATTGATTTGCTGGGTATCAAAAAGGAAGATCTTCCTGATGTTTGGCGTGATCTTCAAATGCCTTCTGGACACGCCTACGGAAAATCCCTGAGGACCGTCAAGACCTGTGTGGGCAACGAGCATTGCCGGTTTGGGACTCAGGCGTCCATGAGCATGGGTGTGGACCTTGAGAAAATGCTTTTCGGGATGTATTCACCTCACAAGGTGAAATTGGCTGTATCGGGTTGTCCGCGCAATTGTGCCGAAGCCGGCATCAAGGATGTGGGCGTGATTGGCGTGGATTCGGGGTGGGAAATTTATGTGGCTGGTAATGGGGGAATCAAGACGGAGGTAGCGCAGTTCCTTTGCAAGGTCAAAACGCGGGAGGAAGTCATGGAATACTCCGGGGCTTTTCTGCAGTTGTACCGTGAAGAAGGGTGGTACCTCGAGCGGACCGTGCACTTTGTATCCAGGGTGGGCATGGAAGTCGTGAAACGACGGATTCTGGAAGACAAGGAAGGCCGACAGGCCTTGTACGAAAGATTGGTGTTTGCTTTGCAGGGAGCGCCCGATCCGTGGCGTTCATCGGAAGATGCCGGGGTGGACCTGAGGCAGTTCAGGCCGGTAAAACTTGCTGATGCCCGTGAAGAGGTGCTGTCATGACACAAGTGGCCGCTTCCCATGATATCTGGCTTGATGTGCTTGATCTGGAAGAAATCCCCGTATGTGGGGCACGAGTGGTGGAAGGTGCGGCCATTGGCCCTGTGGCTGTGTTCAGGGCCGAAGACCACACAGTGTTTGCCATGCGCGATCAGTGCCCTCACAAAGGGGGTCCCTTGTCCCAGGGAATTGTTCATGGCCATCAGGTGACTTGCCCTCTGCATGGTTGGAACATTTGTCTCGAGTCGGCACAAGCTGTGGCTCCCGACACGGGTTGCGCAGGACGCCTTTCCGTGCGGGTGGAGCATGGTCGCATTTATCTGAGCAGGGATGAATTGGCGGGATTGTGATGACCAGGATGACACATGCTTTGGGTACCGAAGATTCCGTGCAAGTGACACGCAGTACCTGCTGCTACTGTGGTGTGGGCTGTGGCGTGCTTATCGAGACCGAGAAAGGTCGGATCAAGGGAGTGAAGGGAGATCCTGACCATCCTGCGAATTTCGGTAAATTGTGCAGCAAGGGAGCGACGTTGCATTTGACGGCACAACCCCACATATACCAGCAAGTGCGCGCTGCATATCCTGAATGGCGTCGGTCACGCCATGAAAGCAGGACTCGCGCAGATTGGGATGAGGTGCTGGACGAAGTGGCCAGGCGATTTTCCGGGATCATTCGTCAGCACGGACCCGATGCGGTGGCATTCTATATTTCCGGTCAGTTGTTGACGGAAGATTATTATGTTTTTAACAAGCTGGCCAAGGGGCTGGTGGGTACAAACAACATTGATACCAATTCCCGTCTGTGCATGTCGAGCGCTGTGGCAGGTTACAAACAGACGCTTGGCGCAGATGCCCCGCCCTGCAGCTATGAAGACCTGGATCATGCGCGTGTCATGTTCATCACAGGCTCCAACATGGCATTTGCCCATCCGGTACTTTTCAGGCGTATCGAGGAATCGCGCAAGAAAAACCCTGATCTCAAGCTGATTGTGGTGGATACCAGAAAGACAGATACTGCCCAGGCCGCTGATCTTTTTCTTCAAATCGCACCTGGAACCGATGTGGCACTGCACTATGGCATGCTGCACCTGATGTTGTGGGAAGGGTGGGTCGATTGGAGTTTCGTGAAGGATCACACGGAAGGGTTTGAAGACCTGAAGGCCAGGGTATCGGAATTTACGCCGAAAGCTGTGGCCCAGTACTGTGGCATTCGTGAATCGGAGCTCAAACAGGCCGCTCAGTGGTTTGCCAGCGCAGGGCCGACACTGTCCCTGTACTGCCAGGGGCTTAACCAATCTGCATCAGGTACGGCAAAGAACGCTTCCCTGATCAATCTTCATCTGGCTACCGGGCAAATCGGAAAACCAGGTGCCGGACCGTTTTCGTTGACAGGGCAGCCTAACGCCATGGGGGGGCGTGAGGTGGGCGGGATGGCCAACCTGCTCTCGGCGCATCGGGATATGGCCAATGATGTTCATCGCCAGGAAGTGGCCGGTCTTTGGGATGTTCCGGCGG
>JAJZEL010000229.1:1326-10326 GCA_021828575.1 Pseudomonadota bacterium | reverse complement strand
TTTCAACATCCTGTTGCAAGTGATGGATCATGGCACATTGACGGACAACAATGGCCGCAAGGCGGATTTCAGGAATACGGCCATCATCATGACCACCAATGCCGGTGCTGATGCCTTGACCCGTACCACGATGGGGTTCGTGACGGGAGAGCGTACAGGTGACGAAATGAAGGATATCAAGCGAATGTTCAGCCCGGAATTTCGCAACCGCCTGGATGCTGTCATCTCCTTCGCGCCCTTGGGAGAAGACATCATCATGAAAGTGGTGGACAAGTTTCTCATGCAGTTGGAATCGCAATTGCACGAGAAACGGGTGGAGGCAACGTTCTCGGATTCTCTGCGTCATTACTTGGCGCAGAAGGGATTTGATCCCCTCATGGGTGCGCGCCCCATGTCGCGCCTCATCCAGGACACCATACGTCGTGCCTTGGCCGACGAACTGTTGTTTGGTCGGTTGGTGTCCGGTGGCAAAGTCACCATCGGATTGGACGATTCAGAAAACGTGCTGCTGTCCTTTGAGGAAGACCGCACGGAACCGGTGCATTAGACGGAAATGGGGGCCGATATGGCCGGGTGGGGATCGTAATCTTCCAGCCTGAAGTCATCGTGTTGGTAATCGAAGATGGAGTCCGGTCGCCGAAGGATGGTCAGGCGTGGCAGTTGTCGCGGGACGCGAGACAATTGCAGCTTCACTTGCTCCAGATGGTTCAGATACAGGTGGGCATCCCCGAAGCTGTGCACCACTTCGCCGGGTTCAAGGTCGCACTGCTGGGCCACCATGTGGGTCAGGAATGCCACGCTGGCTGTGTTGTAGGGCACGCCCAGAAAACAGTCGGCCGACCGTTGTGTCATCATGCAGCTTAAGCGCCCATTCGCTACGTAAAATTGGTACATCACGTGACAGGGTGCCAGGGCCATTCGTCCTTCAAGAGCATTTTGCCGGGGTGATTTACTCTCGTCGGGCAGGTCGGCCACGTTCCAGGCATTGATGATGTGCCGGCGGCTATTGGGGTTTTTGCGCAGCCCTCTCACCAGCGCTGTCACCTGGTCATGGGTGTTCCCGTCTGCTCCTTTCCAGTGACGCCATTGAGCACCGTATACTGGGCCAAGATCACCGTTTTCCGTGGCCCACTCATCCCAGATGCTGACTCCGTTGGCTTTCAGGTAATCGATGCGGGTTTCCCCCTTTAGAAACCAGAGCAGTTCGTGAAGAATGGATTTCACGTGCAGTTTCTTGGTGGTCAGCAGGGGAAATCCCTGGCTGAGGTCATGCCTGTACTGGTAGCCGAATACGGAAAGGGTGCCCGTGCCGGTACGATCTCCTTTGCGGACTCCCTGCTCGAGGACGTGACGCAACAGAGCCAGGTACCGTGTTTCCATGTTATCCATATGGATCATTCCCGCTTTTTGCCCATGATACCATCCGATGTTGACACAACGTTGGGGTAGGCATGTCCAGACAAGTGCAAATTGAGGCTCCTCATACGCTGGCACGTTTGCAGGTGCTGTTGGGTGAGCCGGTTCAATGGAACAGGCGAGGAATACGCCACGGTCTGGTGGTACTTACGGAATCACCGGACAATCTTGCGGATTTTCCCGGAAAATCGCTTCTGCTTTCCGTCATGAAGCGTTCCGGCATGAAACCGGAAAAATTACGGTCTGCTGCGCTGGCAGCTCCCCTGGATGGGGTTCTTTTGTCGTGGATCTGGGTCAACCCAGCCGATGCCCGGTTTCGTGTCCAGTCCGCGCTCTGCCAGGCGCTCAAGGGACTCGTGGTGGAACGTCCTGACCATCTGGCCTTGTCTCTGCATGGGGCAGGGGCCCGTGAAGTGGCTGCCCAGGTTCTTTATGTGGCCTGGTTGAATGGGGTGGCTTTGCCTGATCGTCGAAAGAATCCATCCTCTGGAGTTGGTGTCCTGCATCTCCACGGTGCTCCTCTCAACGACGTCCGGTTTCGTGTGGCTGGTGAGGTGGCAAAGGCCAACACACTGGCGCGTCACCTCACCTTGTTGCCTCCCAACGAGTTGACGCCTGGTACCTACCGGCAGTACCTGAAGGATCTTTCACGGCGTCAACCCTGGCGTTACCACGAATACACCACTTCCAGGTTGCGGCAGATGGGGGCCGGGGCGTTCATGGCTGTGGCCCAGGGCAGTCCGAAGGAGGATGCTGCCATTGTTCACCTTCAGTACCGGGGGCCGAAAGCCCGTCGGCGTGTGGCTTTGGTGGGAAAGGGCATCTGTTTTGATACGGGTGGGCATAATCTCAAGCCAGCCCGGTACATGTACGGCATGCATGAAGACATGAATGGTTCCGCCGTGGCTCTGGGCATTCTCTCCGCTGTCAGTGCCCTGGAATTGCCGGTAGTGCTGGATGTCTGGCTGGCGTTGGCCCAGAATCATATCAGCCCCCTGGCTTACAAGCAGAACGATGTGGTGACTGCTCTGGATGGCACGACCATTGAAATCGTGCATACGGACGCCGAGGGCCGTATGGTGCTGGCCGATACCCTGACACTGGCTTCACGGCAAAGGCCGGACCTGATTCTGGACTTTGCCACCCTGACCGGAAGCATGCACACGGCTCTGGGCAGTCGCCAGAGTGGCATTTTTGCGTCTGATGAACGTCTGGAAGGGTTGGCCAGAGGTGTGGGGCAGGTGACCGGGGAGCGGGTTGTTCCTTTTCCCCTGGCTGAGGACTATGATGCGGCGCTGGAAAGCCGGGTGGCCGATGTAAAACAGTGCACGCCAGACGGAGATGCTGACCACATTCTGGCGGCACGGTTTCTACGGCGGTTTACCGGCCAGTGTTCCTGGGTGCACATGGATTTGTCCGCTTCGCGGAACGAGGGCGGGTTGGGGGCTGTGGGTTCCGATGTGACTGGTTTCGGGGTGCACTGGGGGGTTGGATTTGTGGACAGTTGGTTGAAAAATGGACTACAATAGCTGACTTGAAAAAGCTTTTATGTGTAAAAGTGGGCCTCGTGCCCATTTTTTTATTGCGGTATCCGGGGAGGAGATGACGGATGGACGTTTCAGGTCTTGTGGAAAAGACCGTGATCGGACTGGGTTACGAGTTCGTGGATCTGGAACGTGTGGGGCGTGGTCTGATGCGTGTGTACATCGACAAGCCGGATGGTGTGAACGTGGATGATTGCGCAACGGTCAGCCACCAGTTGACCCGTCTGTTTGCCGTGGAAGGCGTGGACTACGACAGACTGGAGGTCTCGTCTCCCGGGCTTGATCGACCCTTGCGAAAGGCAGCCGATTTCACCCGCTTTTCTGGTCGGGAAGTCCGGTTACGTACGCGCATGCCCAGGGAAGGCCAACGTAACTTCGTCGGACGCATTATTGCAGTGACGGGTGAGCGCCTGACCCTGGAAGTGGAAGGTGCGAACATAGATTTTGAGCTGGGTGACCTGGATCGCGCCCATCTTGTTCCTGAATTTTGATCTGGAGGTCTTATGAGCAAGGAAGTGCTGATGCTGGTGGAGGCGTTAGCCCGGGAAAAGAACGTCAACACCGAAATCGTGTTCATGGCGCTGGAATCCGCCTTGGCGTCGGCCACCCGTAGAAAGCACGGGAACGAGGATATCAACGTTCGTGTGGAAATCGATCGCGAGTCCGGTGATTTCAAATCGTTTCGTGTCTGGAACGTCGTGAATGATACAGACTGGTTGTCCGAGTTCCAGGAAATGCCTCTGTCAGAAGCGCAGCGGCACAATCCCGATGTTCAACCGGGGGAGCACGTGGAAGAACCCATGGAGCCTGTGGATTTTGGACGGATCGGTGCCCAGGCTGCCAAGCAGGTGATCTTTCAGAAAATCAGGGATGCTGAACGCGAACAGATCCTGAATGATTTTCTGGATCGCAAGGAAAGTCTGGTGACCGGAACCGTCAAGCGACTGGATCGTGGTAATGCCATCATTGAAGCTTCCAGGGTCGAGGCATTGCTGCCGCGAGACCAGATGATCCAGCGCGAGAATCTGCGCATTGGTGATCGTGTTCGTGCTTATCTGGCACGTGTGGATCGCAATGCCAAAGGTCCGCAACTGATTCTATCGAGAATAGCATCCGAGTTCATTGTGAAGCTTTTCGAGCTCGAGGTCCCCGAAATTGAGGAAGGCCTGCTGGAGATCAAGTCTGCAGCACGAGATCCCGGCATTCGGGCCAAGATTGCCGTCAAGTCCAATGATCGTCGCCTGGACCCGGTGGGTACCTGCGTGGGCATGAGGGGTTCACGGGTGCAGGCAGTCACTTCCGAACTTGGGGGTGAGCGAGTGGACATCATTCTCTGGTCGGAAGATCCCGCACAGTTCGTCATCAACGCCCTGGCCCCTGCCCAGGTCAATTCCATCCGTGTGGATGAAGACACTCATAGCATGGATGTGGTGGTGGATGAAGAACAGCTGGCCCAGGCCATTGGGCGCAGCGGACAGAATGTGCGGCTTGCTTCGGAGTTGACGGGCTGGACCATCAACATCATGACCCAGGACCAGAAGCACGAGAAAGACGAGGTGGAAACGGCTGTCATTCGCAGCCTCTTCGTGGAACGTCTGGACGTGGACGAAGAAGTGGCTGACATCCTGATTCAGGAAGGATTTAGCACCATCGAGGAAGTGGCTTACGTGCCCAAGAACGAATTGATGGAAATTGAGGCATTCGACGAAGAAACGGTCAACGAACTGCGCAGCCGGGCACGCAATGCACTTCTGACGGAAGCAATCGCTTCCGAAGAGCAGGTGGAGCATGCTGCCGAAGACCTTCAAAGCATGCAGGGAATGGATCAGGACACTGCAGTACTGTTTGCTTCCAAGGGCATTCGTACAGTGCAGGATCTGGCTGATCTGGCCGTGGATGAACTGGCTGAGCTGACAGGTATTGACGAGGAAAGAGCCACAGCGCTCATCATGACGGCGCGTGCGCCGCTGTTTCAATAAGGTATAAGGTTGGCGGAGATCCTGAATGGCAAACGCGACAGTGTCTGAACTGGCGACCGAACTGAAGGTTTCCCCTGAAACCCTGCTGGAGCAGTTGCGCTCAGCAGGCGTCGGGAAAAGTGATGTGGGCGACAGTCTCAGCGAGAAGGACAAGACGCAGCTTCTGGATTACCTGCGAGGGCAGCATGGGCGTTCCGAACCCAAGACACGTATCACGCTGACTCGTAAGAAAACAAGCGAAATCAAGACAGCAGACACCAATACGGGCAAGGCGCGCACCATCCAGGTGGAGGTGCGCAAGAAGCGCGTGCTGGTTAAGCAGGATGCCCCCGTGCGTCCGGCAGATGCAGATGAAATCGTCACGTTGGAGTCAGACGTTCCTGCCGAGACAGAGGTGATGGAGGCTCCAGTCACACTACCGACTCCCGAACCTGTTGTGGAGACTATTGTTTCCGAAATGCCTGTTGAGGCGGAGCTCGAGCCCGAGTCCGCACCGGTTCCAATGGAGGAACCTGTGGTGGAAGTGCAGGAGGTTGAGACCGGGACTGCAGATGTTCAGGCACAACGGGCCCCCATTGATGAAGGCCAGAGGGTGCTGAGGGAAGAGGAAGCGCGTCGTCAGGCTGAATTGAGAGCCCGTCAGGCAGCAGATGCGATGGATAAGCAAGCCCGGAGCCGTGCCCGGAAGGAAGCTGAACAGAAAGCCCAGGAAGAGGCGCAGGCCGCAGCAGCCAAGACGAAGGAAATGACGGGTACTTTGCATCGTCCCGCAGTGGACAAGAAAGATGACAAACCCGCGGTCCGGAAAGCAGTCAAAAAGACTGCTTCAACGGCTTGGGTGGATGAGAGCAGCAAGCGTCGGGGCCTGAAAACGCGCGGCGACACTGCACCCAATTCCACCGCGTGGCGCGATCCCCGGTCGCGTCATGCCAAGCATCACAAGTCTGGCGAACAGGCGCATTCATTCAATGCCCCAACGGAACCCATCGTGCACGAAGTGCTTGTACCAGAAACCATTACAGTGGGCGTTCTGGCCCAGAAAATGGCCGTAAAGGCTGCTGAGGTCATCAAGACCCTCATGAAGATGGGCAGCATGGTGACCATCAACCAGGTGCTGGATCAGGAAACTGCCATGATTGTGGTGGAAGAGATGGGTCATGTGGCCAAGCCTGCCAAACTGGACGACCCTGAGGCTCTGCTGGCCGAAATGGGCGGGGTCCATGAAGATGGCATTCTGGAACCAAGAGCTCCTGTGGTGACAGTCATGGGGCACGTGGACCATGGAAAAACCTCTCTGCTGGACTACATCCGCCGCACACGGGTGGCCAGCGGCGAAGCAGGTGGAATTACGCAGCACATTGGGGCCTATCACGTGGAAACCCCGCGCGGTGTGGTGACTTTCCTGGATACGCCTGGTCATGAAGCATTCACGGCCATGCGGGCGCGTGGGGCCAAGGTAACGGATATCGTCATTCTGGTAGTGGCGGCGGACGACGGTGTTATGCCACAAACCGTGGAAGCCATTCACCACATCAAGGCGGCGAAGGTGCCGGTAGTAGTGGCGGTTAACAAGATGGACAAACCGGAAGCCAACTTCGACCGGATCAAGAGTGAATTGGTGGCTCACAATGTATTGCCTGAAGAATATGGTGGTGATGCCCAGTTTGTTCAGGTATCCGCTAAGACAGGTGTGGGTATAGACAATCTGCTGGAATCGGTACTGCTGCAGGCTGAAGTTCTGGAGCTCAAGGCACCTCGTAACGTTCCTGCCAAGGGCATCGTGATTGAAGCGCGTCTCGACAAGGGACGGGGGCCGGTGGCTACCATTCTGGTGCAGTCCGGTACTTTGCACCGGGGTGATATGGTGTTGGCCGGAGCTGCCTATGGCCGGCTTCGGGCCATGTTGGACGAGGCGGGTCACCCAGTGGATGAAGCAGGCCCTTCCATCCCTGTTGAAATACAGGGACTGACTGAAGTGCCCGTGGCTGGTGAAGACATCATGGTCATCAACGATGAACGCAAGGCCCGAGAAATTGCCCTGTTCAGGCAAGGTAAGTTCCGCGACGTGAAACTGGCCCGGCAACAGGCTGCCAAACTGGAAAACATGTTTGAGCAGATGGGAGAGGGCGAGGTCAAGACGCTGTCACTCATCATCAAGGCAGATGTGCAGGGTTCCTATGAGGCGCTGATTCAATCACTGCTCAAACTGTCCACGGATGAAGTGAAGGTGTATGTGGTGCATGCGGCCGTGGGCGGTATCACCGAATCCGACGTTAACCTGGCCCTTGCCTCCAAAGCCGTGATCATCGGGTTCAATACCCGTGCGGATGCCACAGCGCGCAAGCTGATCCAATCCAGTGGTGTGGACGTGCGTTACTACGACATCATCTATAACGTGGTGGATGACGTGAAGGCGGCACTGTCTGGCATGCTGACGCCAGACCGCAAGGAAAATGTCACGGGTCTCGTGGAAATCAGGGAAGTGTTCAGGATTTCACGGGTGGGGGCTGTGGCGGGCTGTTACGTGCTGGAAGGCATGGTACGCAGAGGGTCTGGCGTTCGCCTGTTGCGTAATGACGTGGTAATTCATACAGGGGAACTGGATTCCCTCAAGCGCTTCAAGGATGATGTGCGTGAGGTGAAGGCAGGTTTCGAATGCGGGTTGTCTCTCAGGAACTACAACGATATCCAGGTGAGTGACCGTCTCGAAGTGTTTGAAGTGGTTGAAGTGGTTCGCACGCTCTGATTTCCCATGAAAACCTTTTCGCGTAGCCAGCGCATCGGCGACCAGCTCCAGAAAGATCTGTCCGATTTGATTCGTCGGGAGATCAAGGATCCCAGGGTGGGGATGGTGACAGTGACAGCCGTGGAAGTATCACACGACCATGCCCATGCCAAGGTCTATGTCAGCAGTCTTCAGGGTATTGAGTCCCTCAGGAAGTCCCTGGAGGCTCTGCGTGAGGGGGCCGGGTTTTTGCGTCGGCAACTGGGCCACCGCCTGTCATTGAGAACCATTCCCCAACTACACTTTCTGGAAGACACATCGCTGGACCGGGCAGCCTTTTTGTCAGGGTTGATCGATGAGGCGGTGGCTTCCGATGCGCAACACCCCTCTTCCTGACCCTGCAGTACCGGAAAGAGGTCGCCTGCCCCGCAGGAACATTTCCGGCGTCCTGCTTCTGGACAAACCAGAAGGTCTTTCTTCCAATGCCGCTCTGCAGCGTGCCCGGAACCTGCTGGCTGCCCGTAAGGCTGGTCACGCGGGCACCCTGGATCCTCTGGCCACCGGATTGATGGTGCTGTGTTTTGGCGAGGCAACCAAGTTTTCCGGAACAGCCCTTGAATCCGTCAAGGGGTATCGTGCCTGGTTGCGCCTGGGTTTTACCAGTACCACCGGGGATGGAGAAGGACTGATCAGTAGGGTCGCACAATCTTTTACAGGTTCCAGGGAAGAGCTGGAGGCTGTGCTGACCCGTTTTCGCGGGGTGCAAACCCAACGTCCTCCCATGCATTCGGCGCTCAAGGTGGAAGGGCGGCCACTTTATGATTATGCTCGTGCGGGCAAGGAAATCCCGCGCCCGGAACGCACCATAGAAGTGATCCATCTGGGTTTCGAATCATGGGAAGGAGAAGTTCTTGTTCTCAATGTGCTGGTCAGCAAAGGCACCTATGTTCGCACGCTGGCTGAAGACATCGGACAAGCCCTTGGTTGCGGCGCCTATCTTGCTGGTCTGCGCAGGTTGTCCAGTGGGGCTTTTCGGTTGGTGGATGCCTTGACACTGGACCAGCTGGAAGCAATGCCCGTGGTGGAAAGGGAGGTTGTCCTGTCGCCGGTGGATGTATTGCTGGGCCACTTGCCTGAACTGGTTCTGGATGAAGCTCGGGCTGCGGCGTTATGTCAGGGGCGCTGGATAGATTCACCGACCGGATATCCTGTGGTGGGTGGCCAGCAGATGCGCGTTTATTCTTCACAAAAAAAATTCCTGGGAGTCGGACACTGGAATAGTGACGGGCGCTTTCAGCCTGTGCGATTGATGGCAGAATAGGACACCATGCGCCCC
>JAJZEL010000229.1:0-1316 GCA_021828575.1 Pseudomonadota bacterium | reverse complement strand
TCACCATTCTTCTCCTTCCCCCACTCAGTCAGCCGTAGCTGACTGGCGTGCCGTGCGCAGCTTGTGGCCTTACCTCATGGAGTTCAAGGGGCGGGTGCTGGCCGCTGCCTGTTGTCTGGTGCTGGCCAAGCTGTCCAATGTGGCTGTCCCGCTGGTGCTCAAATCCATCATCGACCGCATGGATGCACGGCATGCAACCCTGATGGTGCCAGTCATGCTCATCGTCGGTTACGGGGCCTTGCGTTTTTCAGCATCCCTCTTCAATGAGTTGCGCGATGGGGTATTTGCCCGGGTCACCCAGCATGCCATTCGTCGTGTGGCGCTCACCGTATTCAGGCATTTGCACGCCCTGAGTTTGAGGTTCCATCTGGAACGTCAGACAGGGGGCATGTCGCGAGATATTGAACGAGGCACACGGGGCATCGAGAGCCTGATGCGATTCACCCTGTTCAGCATCCTGCCCACGCTGGTGGAAATGGTCATGGTGGGAGGCATGCTGGTCGGGAAATATGACAGCTGGTTTGCTCTGGTCACTCTCGCCACCTTGACCGCCTACATTGGCCTGACTGTGGTTATTACGGAGTGGAGAACGGCATTCAGGCGTCGCATGAATGAACTCGATTCACGTGCCAATACAAGAGCTGTGGACAGCCTGCTCAACTATGAAACTGTCAAGTATTTCGGAAATGAAGAATGGGAAGCGCGCCGTTATGACGAGAACATGGCCAAATGGGAGCAGGCCTCCGTCAAGAGCCAGACGTCCCTGGCATTACTTAACATCACGCAAAGCCTCATCATCGGTTTGGGTTCCGTGGCGCTCATGTATCGGGCAGCACAGGGTGTTGCGGCAGGACATCTCACCGTGGGCGATCTGGTGCTTATCAACTCCCTGCTGCTACAGCTTTACATTCCGCTTAACTTCCTGGGCGTGATTTACCGGGAAATCAAGCAGGCAGTGGTGGACATGGATCGCATGTTTCGCCTGTTGACCGTTGATACCGAAGTGAGCGATGCCCCGGGTGCACGGTCGCTGGAAGTGGGTCTGGGGGCGGTTCGGTTTGAAAATGTGAACTTTGCCTATGATCCTCGACGACCCATTCTCAAGCAGGTGAGTTTTGAAATCCTTCCCGGTCAGAAGCTGGCGGTGGTAGGACCCAGCGGGGCTGGAAAGTCCACACTGGTACGGCTGCTTTTCCGGTTTTATGAAGTGACGGATGGTCAGATTCTCATCAATGGGCAGGACATCCGCTCTGTCACTCAGAAGTCCCTGAGGGCAGCCATAGGCATCGTTCCCCAGGATACCGTAGGCAATGTTG
>JAJZEL010000253.1 GCA_021828575.1 Pseudomonadota bacterium | reverse complement strand
CTTTCGATGTGGGGGCCAAAACCGTGGGCCTTAACATCACATTGCCTCACGAGCAGTTTCCCAATCCTTACGTGACCCCGGGGCTCTGTTTCCAGTTTCACTACTTTGCCATGCGCAAATTGCATTTCATGAAGCGTGCGGCTGCCATTGTGGCGCTTCCAGGTGGATTCGGGACGCTGGACGAACTGTTTGGGGCCTTGACGCTGATACAAACCCGGAAAGTGACTCCCATGCCGGTCATTCTGGTGGGCGAGGAATACTGGCGCAAGGTCTTTGATGTGGATTTTCTTCGTGAAAACGGCATGATTGACGAAGAGGATGTGGAGCTCTACTGGTATGCCGAAACCGCACACGATGTCTGGGAAGGAATTCAGGAATGGCATCGTGCCAATGGAACGGCGCTTTTTTCAGCCTGATAGGTTGTTGTTCACTGATCTTTCGAAACTCTATTCCAGGTGCGGTTTATACCCGAGCAGATATGGGCGACAATGCATGTTTTGCAGCATAAGGATGGCCGCGCCATGCTACTCATGATCGACAATTACGATTCCTTCACCTACAACTTGGTGCAGTATTTCGGGGAATTGGGCGAGGAAGTGGTGGTCAGGCGAAATGACCAGGTCACCCTGGAGGAGATCCCCGCACTGTCTCCCCGGTGCATCGTGATCTCCCCTGGCCCGTGCAGCCCCAGGGAAGCCGGAATTTCAGTACCGCTGATCCGGCAATTTGCGGGGCATTATCCTATTCTGGGAGTTTGCCTGGGTCATCAGGCCATCGGGGAAGCGTTTGGCGGGGAAGTGATCCTGGCCAAGACCCTGATGCATGGCAAGGTGTCAGAGGTACTCCATGCGGGGCAGGGCGTGTTTCGCGGGTTGCCCAGCCCATTCAGGGCCACCCGGTATCATTCCCTGGCTGTCAAACGTGAAAGTCTTCCGGACTGTCTTGAAGTCACGGCCTGGACCGAGGACGGCGAGATTATGGGGATGCGGCACAAGACTTTGCCAGTGGAAGGTGTCCAGTTTCACCCCGAGTCCATCCTGACTGAACATGGGCACGACCTGCTGAAGAATTTTCTGGCAAGCTGATGTCAGCAGGCGTTGGCCAACGCCACAAATTCTTCCAGGGAAAGCGATTCGGCACGGCGAGTGACATCAATCCCCAATTCTTCAAATACCTGCTGAGAGATCGTATGTCTGAGTGAGCTGCGCAACATCTTGCGACGTTGCGAGAACGCTTGGGTGACCAACGCTTCCAGTGTTTCCAGATGTTTCGCTTCAGGCGCCACCGGGCGTTTGGGTGTGAGGCGTACCACGCTGGAATTCACTTTGGGAGGCGGATCAAAAGCCTCGGGTGGCACATCAAACAGGGCTTCCATGTGGAAGTGGTACTGGAGCATCACGGACAGGCGACCATAATCACGGGTACCTGGAGCGGCTACCATGCGGTCCACCACTTCCTTTTGCAGCATGAAATGAGCATCCACAATCTGGTCTGCGAATCTCACCAAATGGAAAAGCAGGGGGGTCGAGATATTGTAGGGCAGGTTTCCTGCCAGGCGCAGGCGATCGGGGAGCAGGGAAAAATCGAATTCCAGTACGTCCTGTTCATGCACGGTGATCTGGCCGGATTGAGGGCTTCTGCGCCATTGTTCGGCAAGGTCACGGTCAATTTCAATGACTTCCAGGTGGGGCACCAGGGCAAGCAGTGGTTTTGTCAGGGCCCCCAGTCCGGGGCCGATTTCCACGAGAACGTCACCACACCCTGGCCGTATGGCATTGATCAGGGTCTGGATGATCCCGTGATCGGCCAGAAAATGCTGGCCAAACCGTTTACGTGGTCTGTGCTGCATGGGTAAAAGAGCAGGCCATTCGTTGAGCCAGTTCAAGGGCGGCTTCCATGCTGCCGCTGTCCAGGCGTCCTGTGCCGGCAAGGTCCAGGGCCGTTCCGTGGTCCACGGACGTGCGAATGATGGGCAGCCCAAGGGTCACATTGACTCCGCCTCCAAAACTGTTCATTTTGAGGGCAGGCAGACCCTGATCATGGTACATGGCCAGCACGCAATCTGCCGTTTCCAGGTGTTTTGGGATGAACAGCGTATCGGCAGGGTAAGGGCCACGAGCGTCAATGCCCTGCCGTCGGGCAGCGGCCAGTGCCGGAAAGATGACATCGATCTCTTCGCGTCCCAGATGGCCTGATTCTCCTGCGTGCGGGTTGAGGCCCGTCACCAGTATGCGAGGGTGGGGGCATTGGAAATATTGCCGAAGACCGTCATTCAGAATGTGCAGCGTGGCACCCAGTGACTCCAGGGTGATGGCTTCGGGAACCTCTCGCAAAGGTAGGTGGGTTGTGGCCAGAGCTACACGCAGATCTCTTCCCACCAACATCATGACCACCTTGGGAACGCCCAGACGGTGGGCCAGGTATTCCGTGTGGCCCGTGAAGGGGATGCCCGCTTTTTCAATGATGCTTTTCTGGACTGGTGCCGTTACCAGTGCCTGGAGCACACCCGATTGGCAGGCATCGGTCAGGTTGTCCAGGCAGGTCAGAACATAGGGGCTGTTGGCCGGATCAAGGTGGCCCGCCCGGACGGGCTGGGCCAATGGGTGGTGCCAGATACTGGCTTTTCCCGGCTGGACATTGTGCGGTTGGCGGATGTCAAAGTCGTCAAAAGCAAAGGGGCAACCTAGCTGGTCTGCACGTTCTTTCAGAAGATTTTTGTCCGCAGCCACGACCAGGCGGACCGAATGGGGCTGTGCCGCAATCTTGAGGCAAAGATCAGGCCCGATGCCGGCTGGCTCGCCTGCTGATACTCCAATGACTGGATTATTTTTCTTCGAGCCGGTTGTCCACATATGCCTGCCCCCTCAGCTGACGAACCCATTCGTCAAACGACTTGTCGGCCTTGCGGGCTTTCAGGGCCTGACGAACGGCCATGCGTCTGCCTTCATCGTTGTTGCTGGCATCCCGAACTTCCACCAGTTGCACGATATGCCATCCCAGAGGGGTCTGGAACGGGGCGCTGATTTCACCTGGTTTCAGGGATTTGACGACACTTTCAAACTGTGGAAGCGTGGCACCTTCTGAAATCCAGCCCAGATCACCGCCCCGGTTGCGGCTCTCGTCTTCCGAACTGATGGTGGCCTCTTTGGCAAAATCTTCGCCTGCTTTCAGTCGGGCGCTGATGGTGTCAATTTTGTTCTGTGCTTCTCCAGAACCTTCATCTGGGGATATTTTCACCAGAATCTGACGCACATGATACTGGGTTGAAGTGCCCGCCTCTCCTGCCCCGCGTTTCTTGAGGAGTTTGATGATGTGAAATCCATTGGGACTTCTCAGAATATCGCTGTATTCGCCAGGTTTGAGGTGAGCAACGGCATCTGCAAAGAGGCTTGGCAGGCGTGCGGCGGAACGCCAGCCCAGATTGCCTCCCTTCAAGGCATCAGGAGCTTCGGAATACATGGCGGCCACCTGGGCAAAGTCGGCGCCGCGGTTGAGTTGGTCCAGTGCTGCCTGGATTTTTTTGTGGCGCTCGTCAATCACGCTTTCAGTGGCACCATCCGGGACTGCCACCAGAATATGGGCCAGGGCAAACTCGTCCTGGGCCGAACTGCCCAGGGCTTTTTCTTCCTGTAGTTGCGCGTCCACCTCGTTGTCCGTCACGGATACGCGGCTGTCCACTTCGCGCTCCCTCAGGCGAGCCATCACGATTTCTGAACGGATGTCTTCCCGGAAGTGGTTCCATGTGACGCCATCCTTTTCCACTTCTGCCCGGAATGCACTCAGTGAGAGCTTATTTTGCTGTGCCACCCTTTCAATGGCCATGTCCAGTTGGGCATCGTCGACCGTGATACCTTCATCCTGTGCATATTGCATTTCAATGGAATCCAGAATCATCCTTTCCAGAACCTGATGCATCAGTATGTTGCGATTGGGAAGGGGAATGCCTTGCCGGGACAGCTGGCGCGAAATGAGGTCTGCCCGTTCGTTGAGTTCGTTCAATGTGATGATTTTGGTGTTGACCACGGCTGCAATTCTGTCCACCACCGGGTAGGCTGTTTCTTCAGCAGTCCTGGCAGAAGAAGGTGGGGCCGGAGCAGCGACCGGTGGGGTTGGGGAAGCGGGGGCAGGGGTGGACGGAGCGGCGACCGTTGCTGGGGGGGCAACGGTTGTGGCAGGTGTTGTGCCAGTTTGTCCGTTTGTGGCAGGGGGGACTTCCGGATCAGCCGCCAGGACTTGAAATGAAAGTAAAAAGGCCGCCATCAGCGGCAGTAT
The DNA here is from genome assembly GCA_021828575.1 of Pseudomonadota bacterium. GTDB lineage: Bacteria > Pseudomonadota > Gammaproteobacteria > Burkholderiales > Ferrovaceae > JAJZEL01. Next base: position 6,119 of record JAJZEL010000253.1, on the reverse strand, counting down.
CCATCGACTCATGGGGTGATCTCGTTGGTTTTCACGTATCCGGGAATATTTCTACTCAGTGCCTGCAAGGGGTTCTGGCCAAGTCCTAGAGCCCCGAGTTCCAGCTGTACGAAAAAGGCGCTTGCCGTCTGGAGGGAGGTCATGGCAAAGCGTGTGGTGACCAGGCGCAACGCCCAACAACCCTCATTATATTCGATCCCCCCCAGGTCCTCCACCACCTTGTTGTCCAGTGTGGAATAGGCGACCCGTCCCAGGAAAGAGACACGGCTCGACAGGGGCCATTCGCTGGAAACATCCCATTGCTTGACGGAAGTGAGGTAGTTGATGGGAGGGCTCAATCCTGGGATATAGGTGGTGATGGCCAGCGGTGTGACAAGACTGGTAGGCACTCCGGGGATCGGGGTGTCGATACGGTAGCTCAGATTGAACACTTTGCCTGGTGCCGGGGTATAAGTGGTTCCGGCCATCATTTGCTGGGTGTGCAGGGTATGGGAATCAAAATCGAAATAGCTGTCGTACCGCCATTGGTCTGAAATGGCACTGGATAGCGAGATCAGTATGTCGGAGGCTTGGGGTTGAGTGGCCACTTCGCCGGGCAGGAGTACCTGGTTGGGGGAAAAATAAAAGCGTTCTCCCACCAGGGCATTCAGCATTTCCTGGCCGGTGGAGGGGTCAAGCAGGCGGGTAGTGACGGCAGCCGTGACCTGGTTGGCATTGTTGATGCGGTCTATGCCATCAAAACGGTTCTCAGTGAAAATAGTGGAAGCGTTGAAGTCGGCGACTGCCGTGTCGTACACGGGCAGCATGGACTGGTTTCGGTAAGGAATGTATACGTAGTACAGCCTGGGTTCCAGTGTTTGCGTCATGGAACGACCAAACAGGGTGGTGTCCTTGTCGAGGAAGAGTCCACTGTCTACGCTGGTGATGGGTAGTGTGCGCGAGTAGTGGTCATAGGGTGACGTGTTGTACTCGCCCATCTGGTATTCGGTAAAACTCACCCCGGTTTTAAGCTTGACGTAACTGTAACTGTTGCTCCAGGGGAAAGTGATTGTCGGATATGCGTAAGACCGGGTACCGCTGTTGATGGACTGGTAGTTGGGGTTGTAAGTGATGCCGTTCACCACCACATTTCCTGGGGATGCATTGGGTCCCGGGCTAACCAGTGAAATGTACTGGGAGACCAAATCCAGATTGGGGCCGGTTTCATTGTTTTGGGACCATGTGGCATCAATCTGGGGTTCCACGCGAGTTTGTGGGGCGGCACCCACCAGGTCCTGGAACGAAAGTGAACGCATGTTCACATGCCAGTTGGGGTTGTCATAAGTCAGGTCGAGTTCGTGGGGCAGATAGACCATACCGGGAGGACCCAACAGGCTGCTCAGGTCCACCAGATAGTTGGGGTCTGAAGCGCTCATGGTGTCGATCGAAAGCGTCAGTCCCGGAAGAAGCGTTTCGTGATGCATGAAATGCATGAACCACCGGTCACCGCCGGCGATGATGTCATGCGGCATGTATTCGGTATCAAGAACACCATTGAAGGAGGGCTCGAGATACCGGAATTCATTGTCCGCCTGAACTCCGCGCAAACTCATATACCGCCCCGTGAGGGTGTCGTCGTAATTGGGGGAAAGGTTGAAATAGTAAGGGATTGAATCGTCCTGGCCAGTGGTGGTGGTGGTTCCGATGGTGGGGGCCAGTACTCCCGACTTCCGCTGGTCGTTCAGCGGAAAACTGAAATCGGGTGCATAGAGAATGGGCACGTCCTGAAAGAGCACGGTGGTATCACGGCTTTCACCTGTCTGGGTAGCTTGGTTCAGATCCAGTTGTTTCGAGCGAATGAGCCATTCGTTTTGTCCCACCGGGCAGGATGTGTATTCGGCATTGGTGAGCTTTTCCTTGTCGGACGCCAGGAAGTCGATTTTTGTGGCATCTCCCCTTGCCTGGATAAGGCGAGGGGTTTCCTGCACGTAGCTGAATGTGGGACTGTCCACAAACCCCTTGTAGGTGTTCAGGTTGTATACCCCGTGAGGTCCCTGCACCGTCAACTGGTCATTTCGGATTACCTGCATGTGCCCCAGGGCGTCCATCGTGCCATTGGTTTGATCGTAGTGAATGTGATCTGCTGTCAGCACAAGGCCTGGGCGGCGGACTTCCGCATGACCCTCGGCATCCAGGGATTTTTCATTGCGGTTGAGAATCTGGTCTGCGCGAATGAACACCAAGGGTGCGGATTCTACTGACGCATCCGGTAACGGAACAAACAGGGTATGTGCAGGCTTGAGGATCAGCGGGGCAACCGAAGCAGTGGGCGGAGTGGCATCCTCCTGCGCCAATGCCTGGTCAATGGGCACCAAAACCAGAGTCAGGGTGCCACTGAGCATGAGGGTGGCACGGAATGGTTTTGGGAACATTGCAGAGCCAGGACAGTGAATTTTGTTAGAATCTGAAAAATCCCCTAATTGTAAACAATTCTGGCTTTAAAGAGGAGCGTAGATTTTGCAGCGATTGCAGGCTTTGCATGCTTGGCTTTGCAAGACCCACCCTGTGTCACTGGATGCCTTGAAACCTGCTTCTGTCGATGCCAGTTTTCGGCGTTATTTTCGTTTTTTTCACGAAGGGCAGTCCTGGATCGTGATGGATGCCCCTCCGGACAAGGAAGACTGCGAGCCCTTTCTGGCAGTGGCTCGGCTGTTTGGTGAAGCCGGAGTCCATGTGCCGAAGGTACTGGCACATGACCTGCATCAGGGCTTCATCCTCATGTCGGATCTGGGGAAGGTCACTTACCTTGAAGCACTGAAAACAGCCGGGCAGGATGCAGAGACAGTCGGTACCTTGTATGGCGAGGCATTGACCGCCCTGATTCAACTGCAGAAATCCAGTCGCCCCGGGGTGCTGCCGCCATATGACGATACCCTGTTGCGTCGTGAGGTGGGTCTTTTTCCCGAGTGGTATTTGAGGCAACACCTGCAGTTGCACCCCTCCTCCGGGGAAATGGAAAGGTTTCATTCCTGCGTGGACCTGTTGATCGCGAACCACCTGAAGGAACCCCAGGTCTACGTACATCGTGACTACCACTCTCGCAATCTCATGTATTCCGATCCGAATCCGGGCGTGCTGGATTTTCAGGATGCCGTAATGGGTCCGGTGACTTACGATTGCGTTTCGCTGCTCAAGGACGCCTATGTTACGTTTGATGAAGCGGTGATGATTGATCTCCTGGCCAGGTACTGGGAACAGGCGCGTCGCGCGGGTATTCCATTGAACGCCGATTTTGGGGCGTTCTATCGCGATTTCGAATGGATGGGCGTACAGCGCCACCTGAAGGTCATGGGCATTTTTGCGAGGTTGTTTCACCGGGATGGAAAGTCGGGGTATCTGAATGACATGCCCAGGGTCATGGCCTACCTCCAGGGGACCTGTCGTCGGTACCGGGAATTACAGCCTCTGGCCCTGCTTCTGGATCGCTGGACCGGTCAGGAACAGAAAACGGGATACACATTTTGACCCGCACGGCCATGATCCTGGCGGCAGGTCGCGGGGAGCGCATGCGTCCCCTCACGGACCGGATGCCCAAACCGCTACAGGAAGTACGGGGAAAACCCCTGATTGTCTGGCAGATCGAACATCTGGCCCTGGCGGGGTTCAACCGGCTGGTCATCAACCATGCCTGGTTGGGGGCGCAGTTGGAAGATTTTGTGGGCGATGGTCATGAATGGGGTGTGTCGGTGACCTGGTCCAGGGAAGGGCAACCCCTGGGAACGGCAGGGGGGGTACTGCAGGCGCTTCCGCTGCTGGATGTGGATGTGTTTCTTCTGGTGAGCGCCGACATCCATACCCACTATGATTACCGTGCCATGGCCCGACGTCTGGACATCTGGAGCACAGGACAGGAAGCACAATGGCTGGCTCATCTTGTCCTGATTCAGGATCACCGATATCCCGCCGATTTTTCGCTTCGTGAAGGGCGGGTGGTTCCTCCTGCACAGGGTGCAGGCACCTATGGCAACATTGGTCTTTACCGCCGGTCGTTTTTTGATGGAACAGGACTTTCTTCCGGTCCCACTTCAGAACTGGGACCCCTCCTTCGGCATGCCGTGGATTGTGGGCAGGTGAGCGGTGAGTGGTATGAAGGTTCATGGACCAACGTGGGACGAGTGGAAGATCTCGATCGTCTGAATGGAAAGGACACGACATGACAAGCTCGCCGGGAATTCCCTTGAATACCTACCGATTGCGCCGTCGGCGCCTGATGCGTGCCCTGAAAGGGGGTGTGGCCATCCTGCCCACTTCACTGGAACGGGTGCGCAATGCAGACACGCATTATCCTTATCGCTGGGATAGTCACTTCCATTACCTGACAGGCTTTGAAGAGCCCGAGGCCGTGCTGGTGCTGGTGGGTGGTCGCCATTCGCGGTCCATCCTGTTCTGTCGGCCTCGTGACCAGGAACGGGAGCTCTGGGAAGGTATCCGCTTGGGCCCGAAAGCGGCACCCACCCGTCTGGGTGTGGATGAAGCGCATTCCATAGAACGGCTGGATGACTGCATTGTGGCACTCCTCTCCGATGTGCCAATGGTCTACACGTTTATGGGAGAGGACAGACGCTGGGATGAACGGGTGACCGGCTGGCTTGCTCGCGTGAGGTCGCATGCCCGTTCGGGAGTGATGGCACCTTCTGCCATTCACGATGTTCGCGCCATTCTGGACGAGATGCGCCTGGTCAAGGATTCCCATGAGCTGCGCATCATGCGGCATGCGGCCAGGATATCAGCCACTGCTCATCGCAGGGCAATGCAGGTCACACGGCCCGGACGCCACGAATATGAAATCGAGGCAGAGTTGCTGCACGAGTTCTGTGCGCAGGGAGCACGATTTCCCGCTTATCCGTCCATTGTGGCTGGTGGACGCAATGGCTGCATTCTTCATTATGTGGAGAACCGGTCCCTACTGGCGGAGGGAGACCTTCTTTTGATTGATGCCGGGTGTGAGTATCAGGGCTACGCTTCTGACATTACCCGCACTTTTCCGGTCAATGGAAAATTCACCCAAGCCCAGCAGGATCTTTATGAAGTCGTACTGGCAGCCCAGGAAGCAGCCATTGCGGCTGTTGCTCCGGGAAAACCCTTCCAGGTCTATCACGAGGCGGCGCTCAAGGTTCTGGTTCGTGGACTGATCGACTTGAAGCTTTGTCGTGGCACGGTATCGGGCGTTCTAGAGTCAGGAGAATATCGGCGATTTTACATGCATCGTACAGGACACTGGCTTGGCATGGATGTGCATGATGTGGGCGCTTACAGGGTGGAGGGCCGGTCGCGTCCCCTGATCCCGGGCATGGTGCTGACGGTGGAACCCGGATTGTATGTGCGCCCCGGAAAGGATGTTCCCAAAGCCTTTCATCACATGGGCATCCGTATTGAAGATGATGTGGTGGTGACTCGCCAGGGCAGGGAAGTGTTGACGGGCAGTGCTCCCAAAACGGTCCGGGACATTGAGGCATGCATGGAGACGTTGCGTTGAAAGAAGTGATTGTGGTGGGTGGTGGACCGGTAGGCGCAGCGGCTGCCCTTGGACTGGATCGTGCAGGACGTCAGGTCATGGTGCTGGAAGCCCGTCCCCACATGCGGGCCGATGATCGCAGGACCCTGGCCGTTGCACATGGGAGCCGCCTGATTCTCCAGGGACTGGGGGCTTGGCCCGATCCGGCAGCCATGACGGAAATTCGTCGCATTCATGTGAGTCAGAAAGGGTATTTTGGGCAGACCCTGCTGACAGCAGAAGAAGCCAGAGTACCTGCCCTGGGTTATGTCATGCGTTACAACGCCTTGGTGGAGGCCCAGGCGCTGGCCTTGATGAAGTCGGGTGTGGAATGGGTTCAGGGTGCCGCAGTCTGTCGTATCGAACCCATCTCGCAGGGGGTTCGCGTGTTCTGGCCGACGCCTGAAGGGGAAGTGTCTGATGAAGCACGCCTGGTGGTTCTGGCGGATGGCGGACGAACCCTGACGGCTGCCCTCTTTGGTACTTCCAGGGAAGAGGTTTATGACCAGGTGGCTCTGGTGGCAAAAGTCTGGACGGACAAGCCGCATGGGTATCTGGCGTATGAACGTTTCACTCCTGCCGGTCC
>JAJZEL010000235.1 GCA_021828575.1 Pseudomonadota bacterium | reverse complement strand
TCCGGGAGCTCCAGCTTTTGTTGAACTGGGGCAAAATGTGAACGAAGGGCAAACCTTGTGCATCATTGAAGCCATGAAGCTGCTCAATGAAATCGAATCCGATGTTTCCGGGACGGTCAAGCGCATCCTGGTGGAAAATGGCCAACCCATCGAGTACGGCCAACCCCTGTTCATCATCGCTCCCTGACCGCCACGCCATGTTCTCAAAAATTCTGATTGCCAACCGTGGCGAAATTGCGCTGCGGGTCCAACGCGCCTGTCGTGAACTGGGCATCAAGACGGTGGCTGTGCACTCCGAAGCCGATGCTGATGCCAAATATGTCATGCTGGCAGACGAATCCGTCTGCATTGGTCCAGCCCAGTCCCAAGGCAGCTACCTCAACATCCCTGCCATCATTTCTGCTGCAGAAGTGACGGGGGCCGAAGCCATCCATCCCGGTTACGGATTTCTTTCCGAAAACGCGGATTTTGCCGAACGCGTGGAAAACAGCGGTTTTGTTTTCATCGGCCCCAGGCCGGACACCATTCGCCTGATGGGAGACAAAATCAGCGCCAAGGCCGCCATGAAGGCTGCTGGCGTCCCGGTGGTTCCGGGTTCTGAAGGCCAGTTGCCCGATGATCCCAAAGCCCTCAAGACCCTGGCTGAATCCATTGGTTATCCCGTGTTGATCAAGGCAGCTGCCGGAGGAGGAGTGCGGGGCATGCGCGTGGTGGAGCGGGAAGAAGACCTGCTGGGGTTCCTTAATCTCACCAGGACCGAAGCCCGGAGCGCTTTTGGCAACGATACCGTTTACATGGAGAAGTATCTGGGGCAGCCCAGACACATTGAAATCCAGGTGCTTTCGGATGAGCACGGCAACGCCGTGTATTTGGGGGAACGCGACTGCTCCATGCAACGCCGCCACCAAAAAATCATCGAGGAAGCACCGGCACCCGGCATCACCGAAAAGATGCGCGCCAAAGTCGGCGGCAGTTGTGTGGAGGCCTGCAAGCGCATCAAGTATCGTGGCGCAGGCACTTTTGAATTCCTGTATGAGAACGGTGCGTTCTATTTCATCGAGATGAACACCCGCGTTCAGGTAGAACACCCCGTCACGGAACTCATCACCGGCATCGACATTGTCCAGGAACAGATTCGAGTATCCTCAGGCGAACATCTTTCTATCCGCCAAAAGGATGTGGCGCTTCGTGGTCATGCGCTGGAATGCCGTATCAATGCAGAAGACCCTTTCACCTTCGTTCCGTCACCTGGAAGAATCACGCAATATCACGTGCCCGGTGGCCCTGGCGTACGTGTGGATTCTCATGTGTATCAGAATTATTTCGTTCCCCCTTATTACGACTCCCTCATTGCCAAGCTGCTGACCCACGGAGCTACCCGGGAACAGGCTCTGGCCCGCATGCGGATTGCCTTGTCAGAAATGGTGGTGGAAGGCATCAAGACCAACATTCCCCTGCACCAGCAGCTGCTCCTTGACAAGGCCTTCATGGCCGGAGGAACCAGCATTCACTACCTGGAAGAAAAACTGGCCAGCGAAAAGGCATCCTGATGACCTGGATGCGGCTCGTGGCCGAAGTAGCGGACACGGAAGCCGAATCCCTGTCTGAAGCACTGATGGCTTGTGGAGCGCTTTCTTCCGCCATCGAGCCAAACCAGCCCCTGGAAGGCGAAGAGCGTTTTGGCGAGCCAGGCATGCCACCTCCTGCACTCTGGACCCACTGCCTGGTGGATGCCCTGTTACCGGCGGAAGCCGACGTCCATGCCCTGATGAAGGAAGCCTGCGCCCTGGCAGGCCTGAATAAATGCCCGGCCTACCAGAGCGACCTGTTGGCCGACCAGGACTGGGTTCGCCTCACGCAGTCGCAGTTTGATCCGATCCCCGTTACGCGCGGACTGTGGATCGTCCCCACATGGCATACACCGCCCGAACCCGACGCCCTGAATATCCGCCTGGACCCAGGCCAGGCTTTCGGTACGGGTAGCCACCCCACCACCCGCCTGTGCCTGACATGGCTCATGGAACACCCGCCTGCGAATCTGCGCGTTCTGGATTACGGGTGCGGTTCAGGCATTCTCGCCATCGTGGCATATCGCCTGGGCGCTACAGACACCACAGGCGTGGACCTGGACCCCGTGGCCGTGGAAACGGCACGACAGAATGCTGCTCTTAATCAGGCCACCCTGTCTTTTTTCACCCCGGAAGCCTTGTCCCCTTCGTGCGCTTCCTTCGACGTGGTGGTGGCCAATATCCTGGCCGCTCCCCTGATGCTCCTGGCACCCTTGCTTACACGGTACATGACTCCTGGCGGGCACAGCGTCCTGTCCGGCATTCTCGAACGCCAGGCAGAAGACGTCATCAAGGCTTATGCCCCTGAAGTGCAGTTGCAGGTTGCCGGTCTTTCGGACGGCTGGGTCTGCCTGTCTGGCCGGAGAAGATAGGCTATACTTCCCCGACGTTCGAGGAGACCCCATGTCGCTGCTGCCTACAGATCGCCATTACAGCGCCACCCACCAGTGGGCGTTGCCCCTGCCGGATGGTTCCATCAGCGTGGGCATTACCGATTTCGCGCAGGAACAATTGGGTGATGTGATGTTCGTGCAATTGCCTGAGCCCGGCACTGAAGTGAAACCCGAAGATGCCTGTGCCCTCGTGGAGTCCGTCAAATCCGCTTCCGATGTGTACCCGCCGGTGGCAGGCACCATCCTGACCGTCAACAACGCGCTCAGGGATGAGCCGGGCAGCGTGAACTCCGCCCCTTACCTGTGCTGGTTCTTCACCATGATGCCGGCCTCAACCGCTGCCTGTGATGCACTGCTTAATGCAGAACAGTACCAAACCCTTATCGATCAGGAGGTCTGAATGTCCCAAGTGACCCTTGCAGGAAACCCCATCCCCATTACGGGGCCTTTTCCCCAGAAAGGTGACACCGTCCCCGATTTCAACCTGACAGGTAAAGACCTCTCAGACTGTTCCCTGTCCACCTGGGCAGGTCACAGAAAAATCCTCAATATCGTTCCCAGCCTGGACACACCCACTTGCGCCACTTCGACCCGCAAGTTCAACGAGCAGGCCGCCCAACTCAACAATACAGTAGTGCTGGTCATCTCAGCTGACCTGCCCTTTGCCATGTCGCGTTTTTGTGCCACTGAAGGACTTGAGCGTGTGGTCTCCCTGGCCACTTTCCGCGGACGTGACTTCCACGATCATTATGGCGTAAATATCACAGGTGGCCCCCTGAAGGGCCTGACCGCCCGGGCCGTGGTGGTGCTGGACGAGAACAACCGGGTGCTGCATTCCCAGCTGGTTCCGGAAATCAAGAACGAACCCGATTACGCTGCTGCACTGAAAGCACTTGCCTGAGACGCTTCATGAAAGTTCTGCTTTGCGGATCACTGGCTTATGACACCATCATGGTGTTTCAGGATCAGTTCTCCAGACATATCCTCCCGGAAAACCTGCACATCCTGAGCGTGGCTTTCCTGGTGCCGGAAATGCGACGGGAATTTGGGGGGACGGCGGGCAATATTGCCTTCAATCTCAAGATGCTGGGAGGCGATCCCTGGATCATGGCTACGGTAGGTCACGATTTTGGGCCCTATCGCCAACGCCTCGTCCAGCTCGGCCTTCCTCAGAACCACATACTGGAAATCCCTGAAAGCTTCACTGCACAGGCGTTCATCACCACGGACCTGGCTGACAACCAGATCACGGCTTTCCATCCGGGCGCCATGATGAGTTCGCATCACAATCGCACGAGCAGCGCATCGGGAGTTCTTCTGGGCGTAGTCTCCCCCGACGGACGGGAGGGCATGCTGCAGCACGCCAGGGACTTTGACTCGTCGGGAATTCCGTTCCTGTTTGATCCGGGTCAGGGCTTGCCCATGTTTTCCGGGGAAGAGCTCATGACCTTTCTGGATCAGGCCAGCTATCTTGCTGTCAATGATTACGAAGCCCAGCTGCTTTCCGAAAAAACGGGACTGCCCTTTGCGGTCCTGGCCGAACACGTAGAAGCAGCAGTGGTCACGCGGGGAGCGGAAGGTTCCACCATTCACGCGAATGGCGAGGTCATCCCCATTCCGGCTGCAACGCCTGTGTCCGTGGTTGATCCCACTGGTTGTGGCGATGCCTACCGGGCTGGGCTCATCTATGGCCTCGGGCAGGGCTGGGACTGGCCTCGCACCGGGCGCCTGGCATCGCTCATGGGCGCCCTCAAAATCGCCCATCCGGGGGGGCAGAACCACCATTACACCCGCGAACAGATCTCGACCCGTTTCAAGCAGGCTTTTGGAATGTCCCTGGACTCATAAGCCGTGCCGGGCCGTGTCTTGCGTTTCATGCTGGTGGTCATCCACGTGCTTCAGGGCGTGCTGACCACGGCAGTGATTCTCCCCAGTCTATCCCCGGTCCAACGCGACGTTCGTGTGCGACAGTGGTCTGCCCGCCTGATGCGCATACTGCGCATCAGGGTCTGTGTGTCAGGCGACTGGCCCAGTGTCGAATCCCATCCGCTGATACTCACTTCCAACCATGTGTCCTGGGTAGACATTTTTGCATTGCACTCGGTGCACCCCGTGCGCTTCGTGTCCAAGGCAGAAGTCAGGCACTGGCCGGTATTTGGCTGGCTGGCCGAAAAAACCGGCACCCTGTTCCTGGAACGGGGCTCACGTCGCCAAACGGCCGCCATTGGCGAAAGCATGGCCAGCACCCTGGCGGCAGGAGAAAGTCTGGGCCTGTTTCCGGAGTCCACCACCAGCACGGGAGAATCCCTTCTGCCCTTCCACAGCTCCATGCTACAGGCGGCCGTAGGCCGTGGCGTTCCCGTATTGCCGGTATTTCTGACTTACCGGCTTGAGGACGGCTCACTCAACCCCTACGTGCCTTACGTGGGAGAAATGACTTTTGTGGAGTCTTTCGTGCGCATTCTCAACGCTCCACCCTCCCGGGTGAACATCAGGGTAGGACCCCTGGTTTCCAGCCAGGGTTTGCACCGGCGGGATCTGGCCTTGCAGCTGGAACAGATCACCTGGCAACTGCTCCAGACCCCGTCTCCGTGACGTAGCGCGCGCAGGCAGGACAGGGTACCTGAAACAGGGCTCGGTCCTCCAGCCTGACCGCTGTCAGTTCCCCACCCCACAGACAGCCCGTATCCAGAGCCAGCACCTTGGCATCCAGATGCAGCCCCAGGGCTGACCAGTGACCACAAACGATGGTGTCTTCCAGCGACCTGCGCCCGGGAACTTCATACCAGGGCATGTAACCTTCCGGCAAGTGACGAGGTTCGCCCTTGTGGGAAAACTCCATGATTCCGTCGGCAGTACAAAGGCGAAGCCGGGTGAATGCATTGAGTATGATGCGCAACCGGTCCATGCCTTCCAGTCCGGAAACCCATTGACGCGGCTCGTTGCCGTACATGACCCGGAGAAAGTCCCGGTAGCGCTCTCCTTGCAGGACATGCTCCACCTCTCGGGCAAGATTTGCGCTTTCTTCCACCGTCCATTGCGGCAAAAGACCCGCGTGCACGAGCACATGACCCGCTTCGTGATGCAGCAGGGGGCGATGTCTCAACCAATGCAAAAGCTCATCCCGGTCAGGGGCCTGCAACACGGGCTCAAGGGTATCGCCCGCATGATGGCGTGCGAAACCTTCCGCCACGCACAGCAGGTGCAGGTCATGATTCCCCAGTACCGTGGTGGCCCGGTCCCCCAGGGCTTTTACAAAACGGAGAGTCTCCAGTGAACCGGGGCCCCGATTGACCAGATCACCAACAAACCACAACCGATCCCTGTCGGCATCAAAGCCACAACGCTCCAACAGGGCGATCAAGGCGGAGAAGCAGCCCTGCACATCTCCAATGGCGTAGATGCTCAATGGACATCACCTCATCGGACCGCAGCCACCATGTAATCCACCGCTGCCTTGACGGCGTCGTCCGACAAGGCCGGGTTACCCCCTTTGGCCGGCATGAGGTTTTTTCCATTCAGGGCACTGAGGTAAAGAGCGTCCATGCCTTTGGCAATACGGGGCGCCCAGTCCGCCTTGCTGCCATACTTGGGCGCGCCCAAGGCACCTGAGGCGTGACATCCGGCGCAAATGGAGTGAAACGTGGTGTCTCCCAACGCGTTACCCGCTTCAGCAACAGCCGCCACCGGCACTGCTTCCTGTACGGAAACCTGCGCAAGGGGCTTGATGCGTTCGTTCTGCTCCTGCACCGTCCCCTGATTGAAAGCGGGAGACGGGAACGGGCGCCAGATGACCAGCACGATCGCCGCCACCACGAAAATCAGCACGATCCTGATCGTCCCGGAAGGCTTTCCTTTTTCAGCCACATCAACCTCTCTGCGAATACCCGCTCACCGCCCGATTATACGCAGCCAGCAATGAAAAACGATGAAACAGGTTCTTTCAATGAGCGTTATAATGAACAGTTGAGGCTGTTTTCTCCCATGCGCCCGTAGCTCAGTTGGATAGAGTGTTGGTTTCCGAAGCCAAAGGTCACAGGTTCGACTCCTGTCGGGCGCGCCAAAAAATCAAAAGGTTATAATTCCCCGCACATGCTTTGGCCGTTTTTGTAGGTCTATTACACGATGCGGGCAAGGCCGACGAATAATGCTTTGCCTGATATTACTATATCTTTTTTCGATAAACGGGATATTTTTAAAACAAAAACAACGAGATAAAGTTGTACAAGTATCTTTAATCCAATCATTGATTACATAAAATCATTACTTACAAGACAAGTTTTCGAGCGCTTTAAGCGCCAAGGAAGGCGAGCCTCTTCCCTCTATCGGAAAGGATTGACTTACCATTTTACTTGGTAATGAAAATCCCTCTTCTCGAGGCGTGGCGGAGAACAACAAAAATGAGTGCACTCGGCTTTCAGAAAGCCATTGCAAGGCTCCTGGAGAGAGGTCATTTTCTGCTTCTTCTGGCAGGACTCGTTTTTTCCATTGTTGCAGCTCACGGCAATGACCCGATTTCGCCGTCACCGGATTCGGGAATAAAAACCATGGTCAGCACCGTGCTTTCGGCGCTGGAATCGGACATCACGCTCACGAAAAACCGCAAACGCATGCTGAACCTGGTGGAGAATTTCGTGGCCCCGCAATTCGATTTTCGGGAAATGACCCGGCTGACGGCAGGCAAGTACTGGCCGCAGGCCACCACGGAACAACGCCAAGCCCTGACGAATGAATACCGCACACTGCTCATCCACACCATCGCCCGTGCACTTTCCCACTATTCGGGTGAGCGCGTAACCTATCCGTCTCCAGCCAGGGTTTCGGACCATGAAGCAGAAGTTGATACCCTAGTGGTTGCCACTGATGGCAGCACCTTCAAAATGGTCTTTTTTTTGTGGGAAACGCCTCATGGCTGGAAAATTCGGGATGTCCGGATTGACGATATCAGCCTGATGGAGACTTATCGCCTGAATTTTTACGTGGAAGCGGAGATCGGCGGGATCAACCATCTCATGAAAACCTTGGCAGAAAAAAACCGTGAAAATGACTTGCCTTGACCCTGGACGTGGGGCTGCATGGTTAACCTCCTGATCCCGTCATGCCCCGCTGTCTTCCCCTGCGACCAGTCTGAACCGGAGCTCCCCAAGTCCTTCCACAAGACTCATCACCTCGTCTCCGGGTTTCAGCCAGACCTGATGATCCTTTGGGTAACCTTGAATGACGCCTTCCGGGGTTCCGGTAAAAATGAGGTCGCCCGGCTCCAGAGTCCAGTGCCTAGAGATATAGGCAATGATTTGCTGGACGCTGAAAATGAAATCCTGCGTGTTCGAAGATTGGCGGATTTCGCCATTCACACGGGTTTCGATTTGCAGGTGGTTGGGATCAGGTACCAGATCCGCTGACACAAAATAGGGCCCCACGGGCGCAAATCCGTCCAGGGTTTTGCCAATCATCCATTGACCACCAGGCAACTCCAGCTGCAAGTCCCGTGCCGACAGGTCATGGGCTGTGCAGTAACCAGCCACATGATTCAATGCTTCTTCTTCTCTGACGTTTCGGGCGGTCCGACCCATGACCACGAGCAACTCGGTTTCGTAATCCACTTTTATGGACAGGTCCGACCGGGGCAGCCTGACCGTTCCCTGGTGGGGAGCCAGGGCATTGTTGTACTTGTTGAACAGGGGGGGAACCCGTGGCGGGTCGAGCCCCAGCTCCCGGGCATGGCGTCTGTAGTTCAGGCCCACGCAGATGATCTTGCCTGGGCAGGCAAACAACCGCCCATGAGTAATGCCCGACTCTTCCAGAAAAAAGGAAGTCTCTCCTTCGCGCAAAGCCATGGACACGAGGTGATGAAGGTCTGCAACATGACCTTTCATCAACAATTCGTCCAACGACAGAGGGGAGGGCAGAGACAGCCGGGCTGATGCCCTGGCCACATCCAGGATACCGCGAGCCAGTCTGACGCCCATGGTCTCGGTCCCATCCTGGTTCACCATCATCAGCAACACCAGACCACGCGGCATGGCTTGCACTTTCAGTCATCCATACTGATGGTGCCCGTGGCCAGGGCAATTTCACGCAAAAAACACAGCAACCCCGTGATCAGCATGAACATGGCCCCAATGAAAAGAACAGCGATGGTGCCCGAAGGATCCCGCCCCAGTTCTGAACCAATGAACAACGCGGCAATCACGATACACACGAGCAAGGCACACAGGGTACACAAGGTAATGGACAGGTGGATCCAGCGGGAACGACTGTGCAACACGCCCATTTCCCTGGTCTGCCCTGCAGAACGAAAGTCTGCGGAAATACCGTCCAGAATGCGAAAACGATCAATGACCCGCCCAAGACGACTGGTGAGCACACTCAGAAAGGCGCCTATCCCGGTCAACAGAAAAACAGGCGCCACCGCCTGCTGGATCACATGAGCAACCACAATCACTTCGGCATGACCCGTTGCCATCAACACCCCTCATCTGCGGGAACTTCCCAAGTTTCGCCAGTCTAGCGCAGATAAGGCACAATGAACGAATGTCATCCACGTCGCGAAAACGCAAACCGCCAGCAGATCAGGGGGCGGGGGTCACGATTCTCAAATGGATCGGGGCCATCCTGCTCATTTCACTGGTATTGAGTGGCATTCTGTACCTGTTCTTCGGCAGCATGCTGATCAACACCAGGGACCTGTCCTTCCTGCGCGCCCCGATCGGCACCGTCATTTACTGAGTTCGTCTGCCAGAAGTTTTTCCAGCTTGATCTGATCTGCAGTAAAACCCCGTATGCCTTCCGCCAGCTTGTCGGTTGCCATGGCATCTTCGTTCATGTCCCAGCGAAACCCGGCTTCCGTCATGGAAGGCGGTCTTTCCTCCGAAACACCCTCATCGCTGAGTACCCGGGGCAAGTCACCCTGGGTGCCCGCCAGTTCCTCCAGAAAATTCGGTCCGATGGTCAAACGATCACAGCCTGCCAGTGCCAGGATTTCCCCGCTGTTCCTGAAGGAAGCACCCATGACGATGGTGGGATAGCCATGCGCCTTGAAATACCGATAGATACGACGCACGGACTGGACTCCGGGATCGTCATCCGGAGCAAACTCCGCTCCTCCCCCATGGCTCTTGTACCAGTCCATGATTCGTCCCACGAAAGGCGAGATCAGGGTGACTCCTGCCTCCGCAGCCGCCCTGGCCTGCGCAAAACCGAACATGAGTGTGAGGTTGCAATGAATGCCTTCGTGCTCCAGCACTTCTGCCGCCCGGATGCCTTCCCAGGTGGAGGCAATCTTGATCAACACCCGTTCATTCGAAATCCCTGCTTCGTGGTAAAGCCGGATGAGTTTTCTGGCCTTAACCAAGGTGGCTGCCGTGTCAAACGAAAGGCGTGCATCCACTTCCGTGGAGATACGCCCCGGAATGATCTTGAGCACCTCCACCCCCACATCCACGGCCAGCCGGTCGGAAGCATCCTGAATCTGTTGTGCCGGATCACTACCCTGTTTTCGGGCCCATGTGATCGAGTCGCGAATCAGCGGGGCATACTCCGGCAGAGTCACGGCTTTCAACAACAGGGAAGGGTTGGTGGTGGCATCTTCGGGGCGATGGTGACGAATGGCCTCAATGTCCCCGGTATCAGCCACAATGGTGGTCATGGACTTTAGTTGGTCCAAAAGACTGCCGCTCATGAACGGTCCTCCTGAAAATCAGTCAGGGCCGAGCATAACCCGTTCCGCTGGCAGGGAACACCTGTCTTACAACTTGATACCAACACCTCCCCCGCCGTGGTGGGTAACCCAATCACGGCCGGGAAGGCAAAACCCTCATTTCACCATGCTGAGGGCCTTGGAAAAGCGATCCTTGCCCACCACCATCTTGGCCGATTCCTCAGCTGCTTTTTTCGTGGCCTCCTCCAGGTTCAGGGGCCTTCCCACCTGGATCACGGCCACCATGCCCATGCTCTTGTGGGCATCGCATTCCACCAGGTAAACGCCTTCCTT
>JAJZEL010000065.1 GCA_021828575.1 Pseudomonadota bacterium | reverse complement strand
GGCGGGAGTCTATCGAGAATAAATTCAAATGAAAGTCACATCGTTGTTCACGAATTATGCGGCATCCCAAGGGCTTGTGGCCTTGTTGCGGGATAAATGCCGCGGTGATGAACTGGTCATGGTGGACCAGTCCTACGAAAAACTGAGCATTGACATTCCTGAACTGGCGTCGGCCGATCTGCTGATCATCGAGTGTCCCAATGCGGAAACCCTGGATTGGGGTGTTCTGGAAGAGTTCAATCTCACTTATCCGCAGGCCACGTCAGTGCTCATCACGGATGGTGACATGGAACGCATCCTCATTCAGGCCATGCGGGTGGGTGTGCGGGACGTTATCCGGGAGTCCGAAGCGGAATCACAGTTGCCTGGCGTCATTGCGCGCGCCCGGGCGCGTCTGGAGGCCATTGCTGGCCGGAATTCAGCCGGCAAGATCTTCACTTTCATACCCTGCAAGGGGGGCAGCGGTACTTCCTTCATCGTCAGCAATCTGGCCTATATCATGGGTACGGTGCTCAAGAAAAAAGTGCTGCTGTTCGACCTGGACCTCCAGTTCAGCGATGCGTCCTTTTACATCAGCGATGACCAGAGCCAGCGCAGCCTGGGTGATCTGGTACGCAAGACGGAAGTGGACGGCAATTCCCTGGAGGCGGCCTGCATCATGGTGGGCAAACAACTCTGGCTACTTCGTGCTCCACAGAATCCCGAACAGGCCGTGGGCATCACCCCGGAGCAGATCGACAACATCCTGACGGTGGCCACCAAGCGTTTTGACTACATCTTCGTGGACCTGGAACGGACTCTGGATCCCCTGTCACTGCGCGCCATGGACCGTTCCCAGTACGTGTTTCCCATCATGCAGGCCGTGTTGCCTTACGTGAGGGGAACACAACGCCTGCAACGCACTTTCAGGGCGCTGCATTACCCCGATTCCAAAGTCAGGCTCATCGCCAACCGTCAGGGCAACAAGAATTCGGACCTGCCTGTGGACAAGATCGAGGCGGCGTTGCATACCCGTATCTACCGTCAGTTGCCCAATGATTTCCCCAATGCCAGCGTGTCTATCAGTTCGGGGAAACCACTGTACGACATCGCACCCGACGGGTTATTGACCAAAGCGCTGGTGCAGTTTGCCCTCCAATTGGCGGAGAGCACGGGCGATCACGTTCGCGAGTCGTCCGCAGGAGAACATGGGGTGTCTTCTGCATGGAAACAGTTCACCTCCATGTTCAGGTAATCGTTACCTTTTTCAAGCGAGTCCACCATGTCACTGCGCGATCTGCTGAACACCTCTTCAGGAAAGACGGGACTTCCCGGCGGGGAACCGGAAGCCACCTTGCCGAAAGTTCGGAAGGTGGATGCGGAGGCCATCCGGCTGAAATCCGAAATTCATCTGGATCTGCTCAAGAAATTCGATTTGTCGGTAATGGAGCGAATCTCCGCTGAGGAACTCCGTCAGCGGTTGGCTGAGTTTGTGGACGAGTCGCTGAACGAACGTCGGGTGAACATGAATGCCAACCAACGCAAGGCGCTGGTGGCTTCCATCCAGAATGAGGTCATGGGGCTGGGCCCTCTGGAACCTCTGCTGGCCGACAACACCATCTCCGATATTCTCGTCAATGGGCACGACACGGTGTACGTGGAACGGCGTGGAAAGCTGGAAGTCACCAACGTTCGTTTTACGGATGAGGAACACCTGCTGCGCATCATTGAAAAAATCGTTTCACGCATCGGACGCCGGGTGGACGAGTCCAGTCCCATGGTGGATGCCCGCCTGCCGGACGGATCACGGGTCAATGCCATCATCCCGCCTTTGGCGCTGGACGGTTCGGCCCTCTCCATCCGGAAATTTTCTGCCGTACCCCTGGCGGTGGATGATCTGATCAATCTCGGGGCCATGACCCAGGAAATGGCATATCTTCTGGCAGCCATGGTGCGCAGCGGGCTCAATATCCTGATTTCCGGAGGGACAGGCTCCGGAAAAACCACCATGCTGAACATGTTGTCCAGTTTCATTCCGGATGACGAGCGCATCGTTACCATTGAGGACGCGGCCGAGCTGCGGTTGCAACAGCCTCATGTGGTTCGCCTGGAAACCCGTCCGCCCAACATTGAAGGTCTGGGCGAAATCAGCCAGCGTGACCTGTTCAGAAACACCTTGCGGATGCGTCCGGACCGCATCGTCGTGGGCGAAATTCGTGGAGCGGAAGTGCTGGACCTGCTCCAGGCCATGAACACGGGTCATGAAGGGTCCATGGGCACCATCCACGCCAACACGGCGCGCGACGCCCTGACCCGCCTGGAAAACATGGTGGGGATTGCCGGTCTCAACATTCCGGTCATGCCCCTGCGCCAGCAGATCGTGTCTGCCCTGTCAGCCATAGTGCAGGTGTCGCGCTTGACCGATGGGAAGCGCAAGCTGGTGGGTATCCTCGAAATCACCGGCATGGAAGGCGAGATGATTTCCACCCAGGAAATCTTCAAGTTCATCCAGACCGGAGTGGCCCCTGATGGGGCCGTGCAAGGACATTTCAAGGCCACTGGCATTCGGCCCAAGTTTGCGGATACTCTGGCGGCCAAGGGACTGCCCTTGCCGGAGTACCTGTTTGATCCCCACCGGTGAGTATTGCCATGGACAACTGGGGCTATCTGATACTGGTGTTGGCGTTTCTGGGACTCTTCGGCATACTGGAATCGGCGTATCTGTTGTGGGGCAATCGCCGGATGGAAGCCAAACGCATCAAACGCCGATTGCACGTGATTGCCGAAGAGGCGCCTGTTCGACTGGATCCCATCCTGAAACGGGGGGCTTACAGCACCAATGAAGAGCTGGACCGGTTCCTGAAACGTTTTGCTTTTCTGGAAGCACTGGATGTGCTTTTGAGGCAGTCGGGCAAACGTTTTTCCGTGGCTCAGATGTTAGGAACCACGCTGGGTTGTGCGTTGCTGGCCCTGCTCTTCACGCTGGTTCTGCAGCCCTCGTTGCCCGTGGGGTTGTTGACGGTGGTGGGGGCGACCCTGTTGCCATTGCTCGTGCTCAAGGTATTGAAGACCTTGAGGTTATCCAAGATCGAGGCCCAACTGCCCCATACCCTGGACCTGTTGTCCCAGTCCTTGCGGGCAGGGCATTCCTTTACTAGCGCGTTGCGTGGCGTGGGTACGGAAGGTCCTGAGCCCATTGCCAGCGAATTTCGAATGGCCGCGGACGAAATCAGCTTCGGGTCCACGGTGCGCAACGGTGTGGTGGGTTTGGCGAACCGGGTGAATAACATGGACATGCGATTTTTTGCCCTGGCGGTCATGATCCAGCACGAAACCGGAGGGAACCTCAGCAAATTGCTGTCCGATCTGGCGGCGCTCATTCGGGAACGACAAAAGCTTCGCAGGACCATTCGTGTTCTGTCCGCCGAAGGGCGGACTTCGGCTTGGGTGCTGGGGCTGTTGCCTTTCATTTTCGCTGTGCTGATCAATTTCATCAATCCGGGGTACATGCGGTACTTCATTGTGGATCCCACAGGGCAGATGCTGGTCAAACTCATGTTCGGACTCCTGATGGTGGCCATCATCTGGATCCGTAGCGTCATCAACATCAAGGCCTGACACCATGCCATTGTCCGGCAGCATGCTGATGTTTCTTGTTCTGGGGGTGTTTGCCATCGTGGCCCTGTTCCTCTGGGGGATTCCTTATATTTTCCGGACCACAGCCGTGACTCGTATGGAACGGTTGGTGAAGGAAGAAGAGCGTCTTTTTGGCTCAAAGGAAGACGAACAGACGGTAGCGGAGGACGTGGGGGAATTCCTCAGGAAAAAAGTGTCTCCTCTGGCCCGCTTTTCAGCGTCCGAAGGAGTCGATGACGAGGATTCCCCTTTACGCCGCAAACTGGTGACGGGCGGGTTTTATGCTGCGTCGGCCGTGCCGGTATTTCTGGGTGTGAAGACATTGCTGACTTTCCTGTTTCCCATTCTGTTGCTGATGGTCAATGGCATGCTGCACCTTAATCTGGAAGGCAGCACCATGGTCATGGTGCTGCTGATGTGTGCAGCCTTGGGCTATTTTTTGCCCAATATGGTGTTGTCGACCATTGTCAATCGTCGCAACCAGGAAATGTACGAGATTTTTCCCGACGTACTGGATCTGCTCCGCATCTGCGTGGAATCCGGACTGTCCATGGATGTGGCCATCGTGCGGGTACGTGATGAAATCCGCATTCGCAGCAAGGCCATGGCCGACGAGTTCCGCATCATTTCTCTGGAACAGCGCGCTGGGGCTTCGCGCAACATGGCTCTCAACAATTTTGCCAAACGCATCAACTTGCCGGATGTGGATTCCCTGGTGTCCACCCTGATCCAGGCAGACCGGTTTGGTACGAGCATTGCCGATTCACTGCGCATTCATTCAGAAAACCTCCGGTTGAACCGACGTCTCAAGGCGGAGGAACTTGCGGCCAAAATCGGAACCAAAATCCTGATGCCGCTCATTTTCTGCATCTTCCCACTGATCTTCATCGTTATCCTGGCGCCTGCCGTGAGCCAGGTCATCCACAGCATGCGCGGGGACGCCACTCCCGCCAGCAGCGAGTCCAGCGAGCAGTAACGGACCCGGTGCCCATGGAGCCCATTGCGCAGAAACACTGGCTGAATGCCGGACGTTTCAGGGTGTATTCGCGCACCGCCGTGCTCATTGGCCTGATTGTGCTGGCCGCCGTTGTTCACAATAGCTGGAAGGCCCATCGGGCTGTGTTTGATTTCGGGGTGGTGTGGTCGGCTGCAGGCCTGGCACTGAAAGGCCAGCCAACCCTGGCCTACCACCTGAATACCCTTCATGCCGCGGTGCATGCGCTCATGCCGGATACGGTGGAAGGCACGTATGGCTGGTTTTACCCACCCTTCGTGTTTCCGCTCATTGTGCCGCTGGCTTTGTTGCCCTATGCACTGTCCTTTGTCCTGTTTCAGGGAGTGACGTTCTGGGGTTATTTTACGGTGGTGAAGCGTATCGTGAACGCCAGGGGTGTGGGCTGGGTGTTTTTGGGGTATGGCGGACTCTGGAACAATCTCCTGTTCGGTCAGAATGGTTTTCTCACCGGGTTGCTGGCCGGATGGGCCCTCTGGGTACTGGAAGAACGGCCGATCCTGTCTGGGGTCTGTGTGGGCTTCCTGTTCATGAAGCCACAACTGGCTGTGCTCTTTCCACTGGCTTTTCTGGCACGACGGCAATGGCAGGCTCTGATGGCCATGGCAGTGACGCTGGCATCACTGATGGTGGCATCCCTGTGGCTGTACGGCCCCGGGCTCTGGCGCGACTGGCATGACAGCCTGCAACTGGCCAGCCGGTTTCTGGATATGGGGGGTCAGCCCTATTGGATGAAAATGCCCACGGTGTTCGCGTTCTTTCACCTGTGGGGCGTTCCTTTTATCTGGTCCATGGTTTTTCAGGGGGTCTCGGCAGGGCTTGCCGGCCTGCTGGTGTTTCTGGTCTGGTGGCACTGCGAGGACGCAGATGTGCGCAAGGCGGCACTTGTGCTTGGGGGGTTGCTGGTGAGCCCCTACCTGTTTTCGTATGACCTGACCCTACTGGCCCTGCCCTTGGCCTGGATGGTACGCAGTGGGCTGCGCAGGGGCTGGATGCCCGGCGAAAGGGAGGGGCTCATCGGTTTGTGGGCGTTTCCAGCCGTCGCCCTGTTGGTGGGGGATGTCTGGCGTTTTCAGATGGGCCCCTGGGTGCTATGGGCTGGATTCTGGCTGGTTTGTCGGCGTGCCCGCTGGAGCCTGGTGTCATGAAGACCGGATGGCATTGGTTTACGACAGCCAGGGTGAGGCTTTATTGCCAGGGGTTCCTGATGCTCTACATGGCATTCACTTACCTGGGTTACGTACGCCCCTGGCTGACGTTCCAGCGTTTTCCCGTCACCAGCTTTGCCGTGTTCTGGGCCGGTGCCCGTCTGGCGCTGGCCGGACAAGCTGCCGAAGTGTATCAGGTGGACCACCTGCGCCAGGTGATCTTGAGTCTGGACCCTGCCGTCCAGGGGACTTTCGGATGGTTTTATCCGCCTGTTTTCCTGCTGTTCGTGTTGCCTCTGGGTTTCATGGCTTACTCCATATGGGCTTGGCTGGCCTTCATTTTGCCAACAACCCTGGCGTTCTGGAGGGTCATGAAACAGGCCATGGGATCTCAGATGGTCCCATTGGGTAAATGGATATTGTTGGCTTCGCCTGGCGTCTGGCTCAATCTGTGGCATGGGCAGAACGGGTTCCTGATGACGGCCCTGGCAGGTGCCACCCTGATGTGCCTGGAAAGTAGGCCCCTGCTGGCTGGGGTATTTCTGGGGTGCCTGGGTATCAAGCCTCAGTGGGCTGTGCTGTTTCCTCTGGCGCTTGCCTTTGGGGGGTACTGGCGTACTCTGGGCGTAGCCGCCCTGGTGTTCATCGGCGAGTGGGCCCTGGCGGCAGGAATATGGGGCTGGGACGTGCTTCTGGCGTGGCGCCATGGTTTGTCGGAAGCTGGCCATTTGATCGGGCAGGGGGGCATCTACTGGACGCATGCCCCCACGGTGTTCGCGGCCTTGAGGTTGATCGGGTTGCCTTATTGGCTGGCCATGACGGTCCATGGCCTCGTGGCGGCTGGTACGGCCGTGACGGTGTCTTTGGTCTGGCGAAGACGGGTGCCTGTCGCGCTGAAAGCGGCCGTACTGATGACAGGCACTTTCTTGATCAGTCCCTATCTCATGGATTACGACTTGGTGGGATTGTTGTTACCCGGGTTCTGGCTGGCAAGGGTGGGCCTCAGGACGGGGTGGCGGGTGTGGGAGCGTGAATGGCTGGTATTGGCCTGGCTTCTGCCGCTGCTGTGCCCCCTGATGACGGTCTGGTGGCCTCTGCAGGTGGGGCCGGTGGGGGTGTTGGGGGTGTTGGGGGTGTTGGTGCACCGCACCCGTTCTGGAGCCGCCTGCTGATGGCCCGTTTCTTTCTGGCGCAATTCCTGGCTATCCTGCTGGTGTGGGTGGGACAGGATCAGCATTGGTGGTCATGGTACACGCTGCAGGCCCTGGCCCTGTTGCAGGGAGGGATCAGTGCATTCCTTGGCCTGATGCTGGGAGGTCCACGCTGGTGGGTGCCCATGCACCTGCTTTTTTTTCCGGCGGTGGTGTTCTTCATGGAACTGAACTTGCCGCCTTTGCTTTACCTGGGTTTGTTTCTCGTGTTGTTGTTGGTGTACTGGGGGCATTTTCTTATCCGGGTACCCCTGTTTCTCACCAACCTGTCCACAGCGCGCGAACTGTTGCTGCTGTTTCCTGTGGAGTCGTCCTGGACCGTGATGGATGCCGGGTGCGGAACGGGTTCACTGTTGCGCTACCTGGCTTATGCCCGGCCACGTTGTATTTTTTACGGTACTGAACAGGCACCTTTGCCCTGGTTCATGGCCTGGTGGCATGCGCGGCGCATGAAAAATTGTCATGTGCGTTGGGGGGATTTCTGGGCAGACGACTGGCGTTCCATGGACCTGGTCTATGTGTTTCTGTCACCAGTGCCCATGGGGCGCGTCTGGAAAAAGGCTCTGGCAGAAATGCGTCCGGGGTCCACCTTGATCAGCAACAGTTTTCCAGTACCGGATGTGGAACCCACGAAGGTGGTTCGGGTTTCGGATCGTGGTAACACTTGTTTGTACGTCTATCGGTTACCCGAAGTAAAATGATGCCATGCGTCAACGGCGGTTTCCCCCGGGACGTTAATGGATTGCCCTTCGTTATCGTGGAGAGGTTTAAACATGAAAAAAATTCTTGCAGTCTGCTTTTTGGCAACCCTGACGGTCAGTGCGGCCCATGCCGATGGCTGGCGCGGGGGTTGGCGCGGCGGTGATGGCTGGCGTGGGGGGGGTGGTTGGGGTGGAGATGGCGATGGTGCCGGGTGGGCCATTGGCTCTGCCCTGGTGGGAGGATTGGTGGGCGGCATGCTGTCCCAGCAGGGACCCGCCTACGTGCAGCCAGCCCCCGTCTATGTGCCTCCGCCACAACCGGTTTATTACCCGCAGCCTGCCTATGTGCCTGCGCCCGTATATGCCGCTCCCATGTACCGTCGGTGGGGTGACGACGACTGAGTTCACGAAGGGGGGTGGGGGTCCGGTTCAGACTGGATGAGTTGCTCCACTTCCCTGATCCATTGGCTGACCGTGGAAAAGTCCGGGTCGGTCGTGTCGTTGTCGAGGGCAGGCCAGCGCCTTTTGAGTTACCGGAAGAGGTTCCTGATCTGCCACCGCATTTCGTTCAGTACCACCAAAGCTTCTTCGCAGGATTGGGGGTCCTGATGGTGGATCATCAGATCATTCACATTCAGGTCGGGCGACAGCCCTGCTGCGGTGGCTTCGCGTCGCATGCATGACATGCGGTCCCGGAGAAACCGGCACATGGCGTGGTCAGGGGTCAATTGCGTCTTGATGGCGTTCCAGGAGGCGAAAGCGGTGACCATGCAGACGAATCTGGGGCGCAGGCGCTCCAGGTCCACCTGAGTGGGAAATTCATCGGAAGAATGCCCGGTGCCCTGATCGTAAAATGGCTTGAATGCATGCAGTAACCCGGCTCCATATTGTTGCTGGTTCAGTTTCAGAATGGTTTCCAGGGAAGTTCTGCTGCTTTGCAGGCGGTGCCTGAGGTAACAGCTGGCGACAATTTCTGCCATGCCGATGAGGCGGCCGAACAGACCGGTGTCTTCTGTCTGCAATCCGCTGGGGTAGCCGCTGCCATCCAGTCGTTCGTGATGTTGCAAAACCCCTTGCAGCACCTCGGGAGAGTACTCCTGACAGTTTTTGAGAATGAGCCAGGCTGTGATGGGGTGGGTGTACAGGTGCCGCCGTTCGAGGTCAGTCATGCGGTGTTCGGGTGCCAGCAATTGTGGGTCCACGTGCATCAGGCCAATGTCATGCAATAGCGCAGCGGTGGCCAGTCTGATGACCTGTTGTTCTTCCAGTCCCAGCCGCATGCCCGCATGGGCGCATACCAGGGAAATGAACAGACTTCGATGAAAAAGGTCCGCCTGGGTTTCCCGCATGACGGTCAGCTTGAAGGCAATGGGCGGAGGAAGCGGTATTTGGGCCAGAACATCCATCAGGGCAGGTCGTTCCGGGAGGGATTCACGCATGAAGGCAGGACAGGCTCCGCTTACCTCCAGCAGAACCCGTGCGGCCTCCATGAGTGACGGGCTGGAGACGGCATTTTCTATTCCGAGGGCATGGTCCAGTGAAGGCAGCAGTTTGTGGCGGAGCAGTTTTTCGTGATGGCTGCTGCCAATATGTGTGCCCGCGCCAACCAGCTTGATGCCCGTATGTGAATAAATGTCCTGTTGCACCCTGATGGGAAAACGATCCCCCAGAGATGTGATTCTTCGCAGGTAATACATGTCCTGAATTTGGTATTCAGTCAATGCTTCCAGATCTCCCATGATCCTCCGTAGCGTTCTGTGCCGTTTTTAAAATCGCGGGACGATGGAATGAATACTACTCAATATTTTGCTTAATGCAAAAAATTTCCACAAACCGAGTGACGATCAAAACAGGGCGCTAGTAAGATCTGCGTCTGAACAGCCATCCGGCAGCGATCAGGCTGAGGATCGCCACCAGGGCCATGGGCCAGAAATGGGGCATGAGTGAGGAGAAAGAGGCCCCTTCCAGGAATACGCCACGTACCACCACCAGAAAATGTCGCATGGGGTTGGCCTGGGTCAGGGCCTGGATCAGGGGAGGCATGTTGGCAATGGGCGTGGCAAAGCCGGACAGGATGATGGAGGGCACCATGAACAGGAAGGCGCCAAGCAGGGCCTGTTGCTGGGTGACCGCCAGTGACGAGATCATCAGGCCGATGCCCGTGACTGATGTGACGAACAGGAACAGACCAAAATAGAGGGCGGGCAGGCTGCCGCGCAGGGGAACCTGAAACCAGATCATGGCGGCCAGGATGATCAGGGAAGCTTCCACGCATCCGATCAGCACGCCCGGCAGTCCTTTGCCCAGCAGGATGTCGATGGGGCGCATCGGGGTCACCAGCAACTGATCGAAGGTGCCTGCTTCCCTTTCACGGGCCACGGTCAGTCCCACCACGAGCAGGGTCACCACCTGGGTTAGCAGGGCGACGATGCCGGGAACGATGAACCACTGTGAGCTGAGGTTCGGGTTGTATCGGGCCCGCACGTCCAGCGTGGCGGGAGGCAGGGCCACATGGCCGTGGGCCTTGCTCCAGGACAGGCCGAACTGGTTGATGATGGAGTTGGCGTAGCCCAGCATCAGCAGGGCCGTATTGGAATTTCTGCCATCGACGATCAGCTGGACAGGCGCTGGACGGTGCAGCAGGAGGTCACGCGTGAAGCGACGGTCGATGGACAGGACCATGGCGGCCTGGCGGGAATCGATCAGGGCATCCATGTCCTGCCCGTTCCGGGGTGAAGCCACCAACTGGAAGACGGAGGACCCGGTAAAGCTGGCTACCAGGTCACGGGAAGCTGCGCTGCGATCCTGGTCATATACGGCGATGGGAACGTGATTCAGGTCGAAAGTGGCCGCATAGCTGAAAACCAGCAGTTGTATCAGGGGAGGGCCCACCAGCACCATGCGGCTCTTGGGGTCCTTGAATACCGCCAGCAGTTCCTTGACGATCAGGGCCAGCACGCGGGTCCACATGGCGCTAGTCCAGCCTCTTGCGTGCGTTGATCCGTGCCACGAACAGGAACAGGATGGCCATGAGGGCCAGTGCCA
>JAJZEL010000217.1 GCA_021828575.1 Pseudomonadota bacterium | reverse complement strand
GCCATGAGGGCCCAAAGGAACAGAGCGGCCTCGGATCCTTCGCGCAGGATGGCAGCCGCAGTCACCACCAACAAGGCCATCAGGGGTTTGTTGCCCTCGCGCACCTGAGCACCCACAGCGCTCAGCTCGGTTCTCAACTGTTGTGCATGGGACGACATCCACACGTTGTGCCAAGTCAGCATACCCACGGCTGCCAGCAGGATGCCGGCATTGAATACAGCCTGGCCATCTCCTGACAACCAAGAGGTGGCAGTGGCTGCCAGAGCAGCCACCAGAGTGGCGCCAAGCAGGCCCAGGCCGATTCCACCCAGCACCCAGTGTCCGCGACCGGGCAACCCACGACTGGCTCCCATCACGATGGCCACAATCAAAGCCGCTTCGAGAACCTCACGAAAAAGAATGATGGCGCTGGCCAGCATGTCAGTGACCTCCTGTTGCAGGCTTTGCTACTACGGTTCCCGTCATGCTATGGTTAAAGTCGTTGAAATACTTGTAGGTCCCTGGATCCACTGGCCCCAAGAACACAGTTACCTCTCCATGAGCCGGCACGATCACTTCACGCGACAGATCCGTGGATTCAAACTCTGCAGGCATGGCGTCCTGGTTGCGCACAACCACCTTGGCACGTACTCCGGCAGGAATTTCCAGAGTCTGTGGCTCGAAATGGGCCTGCTGAATGCTCAGGATCAACGCATCGCCTCCAGCCGCCTGGGCCGCCACTGCAAAAAAACCGAAAGCAAAAACAAAAAGCCTTTTAAATTCGATAGTTGACTTCATAATCAGCACGTTGGCTCCAAAGACAGTGATTTGCATGAGGGATAATGTAAATGATAACTATTCTCATGTAAAGCCCTTTTTCATGGTTTCCCGTTCTCCCTGTGGTAGTATTCGCACCCGTGTGTCCCCGTAGTTAAACGGATATAACGGCCCCCTCCTGAATCCATTGGGCACGGATGCGCGAAAGCCGTCCTGTGAATGCGTTCAAATTCGGTGAACCCCCTGCCCTTCAAGGGCGAGGCAATACCGAGCAAAGCCTGGTTTTCCGGGAATGTGTAGAGACTTGACGGACGCGGCCTAACGTCCAGCGGACCATGGCCAAGGTAAAGTCCAGACCACGAACAGCCCTGAGGCTGGCGGTGAAAACCGTGGTGGCAAGAAGGGGCAATTACAGGTTCAATTCCTGTCGGGGGCGCCAGCACCAAATCGGTGGCCGGTGACATTCACGCCATCATCAACAACCTTTACCTTTATTTCACCAGCCGGATATCATGAGCAGCGACATTCGTCCTATCCTCGAAATCGTACTGGGCATTTCCATGATCCTGCTGTGCATGCTGATCCACAGCCTTGGCATGTATCAGGTGATGCATCGTTTCGAAAAACACTGGTCACGTTATCTCAACGAGCGCATGGAGATCCGTCGTCAGATCTATTTTTTCTACCTGGTCACGCTCATTCTCATCACCCATCTGACGGAAATCCTGACCATTGCCGTCATTCTGCATGCCATCCATGCCATCCGGGATTTTCGGACGGCATTTTATTTTTCTGGAGAAACTTACACATCGCTGGGTTACGGAGACATTCTCCTGCCGGGGGGATGGCGACAACTGGCCCTGTTCATCACCATGTCAGGATTGCTGACCTTTGGATGGACCACGGGCGTGCTTACCAATATCGTGGGAAAAACCTATGAAGCCCAATTCTCCGACCTGCGCCGCCAGAAAAAATCATCGACGGATTCAAAGACGGCTACGGAGCCCGAGTAACACCACAAAAACCGCACACGCCAACGGTAGAAACACGCGTATCCAGGTCACCTGAAGCCAAGTGACCCCACCCCAGGCGGGATCCGTAAACAGCATGCGTCCGGCCACATGCCCCAACAAGCCGGAAGCCAACAGGATGAGCGCCGGAAACCGATCCATCAGCCTGATCAGGAACTGACTGCCCCACACCACCAGAGGTACGCTGGTCAGCAGTCCGATCACCAACAGGCCCATGTGCCCTTCCGCCACCGCTGCCAGACTCAGCACATTGTCCAAGCTCATGACCAGATCAGCCACCAGAATAGCCTGAATGGCTGCCATCGGACTGTCCACTGGCGCGTGCCTACCTTTCTTTCCATGGGAATCCGGTTGCACGAGACGCCAGGCGACCCATAGCAACAGGATACTACCCACGGTTTGCAGATAGGGCCAACGCAGCAGTGCTGCCGCCACAAACGTGAGGGCCACCCGCAAAACCACGGCCACCAGACTGCCCCACCACACTACCTTGCGTTGCAGGACCGGTTCGAGGTCGCGTGCAGCCAGGGCAATAACAGCGGCATTGTCTCCGCTCAACACCAGATTGATGAGGACGATTTGCAACAGGGGGACGACAAGCGACTGCAGAGACTGCGGGATATCCATGGGACTCAGCAGGTCAGGATGATTTTTCCGGAGTGCTGTCCGGATTCCATCAAGGCATGGGCGCGAACGGCATCAGCCAGTGAAAAAGCCGCATGAATCACAGGCCTGACCTGCCTGGTTTCAATGAGAGGCCAAACCTTCTGATGCAAGATGTGGGCAATTTCAGCCTTGTAATCCAAGGGGCGCGGACGCAAGGTAGACCCGGTGACCGTCAGGCGCCGACGCATGATTTCCGGGATGTCCAGGGCGGCACGCGCGCCCCCCAGGAAAGCGATCATGACCAACCGGCCTTCCTCCGCCATGATTCTGAACTCACGGGATACATATTCGCCACCGACCATATCAAGAATCACGTCCACGCCACGTCCCGCCGTCATCTTCCTGACTACGTCCTCAAAATCCTCCATACGGTAATTAATGGCGCGACGGGCCCCCAGAGATTCACACAATCGGCATTTTTCCGGAGATCCGGCCGTGGCATAGACCTCATGGCCCAAAGCATGAGCCAGCTGTATGGCCATCGTGCCAATACCGCTTGCCCCTCCCTGCACTAGCAGCGTCTCCCCCGCCTTCAACCCGCCCCGCATGAACACGTTGCTCCACACGGTAAACAAGGCCTCGGGCAGTGCTGCCGCCTCCTGAAAACCCATGTCTGCTGGCAGGGGCAGGCAGACGTCGGCAGATGCCACGCAGTACTCGGCATAGCCACCGCCTGTCACCAGAGCGCAGGCTTTCTGTCCCACCGACCAACGGGTGACTCCATCTCCCAGAGCCTCCACGACCCCAGCCACTTCAAGTCCCGGAATGTCCGACGCTCCAGGCGGTGGCGGATAACGACCTGCCCGCTGCAAGCAATCAGGGCGGTTGACCCCGGCTGCCGCCACCCGGATCAGCACTTCGCCCGCGCCAGGCACAGGTCGCTCCCGCTCCACGAGCCGCAACACTTCAGGCCCGCCAGGTTGTGATATCTCAATGCATTGCATGCGGTGAGAATAGCATCCTCTGTGGGATAATGCCTCATGCTACCGAGCTTCCCCAGAGAAACCTGGAAACCCGCCCTGTTGCGCCATCAGGTACCCACTGCCCTGTATCCGCTCATCACCCATGATGGTTCACTTACAGCCGCATTGAAGGCCCTGTTTCCTGATTTTGGCGTACGCGTGCTGCATCAGGGATTCCGTCGAGCCACCCTGGATGAGGCCCCTCTGCTGGGCTTACGCCGAAACGAATATGCCTGGGTTCGGGAGGTGCTGCTCCTGTCTGGAACAGAGCCCCTGGTATTTGCCCACACGGCCATGAGTCGCAAGCATTTGCGCGGCCCATGGAACTTGCTGCACCGCCAGGGTAACCGCCCTCTGGGCGAAACCCTGTTTTCTTCAAGGCGCATCGCACGGTCCAGTCTGCACTACCAAAAACTCGGGCGGAACCACACCCTGACCCAACGGAATGAAATGCCATTCCATTCGTTGCCCGCCCGTCGTTCACTGTTCCGCCACCGCGGAGCAGGTTTGCTGGTGACCGAAGTGTTCCTCTTATCCGGTCTATGGAAAAACGCCTGCATCACAACACGAAAATGGCGTTAAACTGCTAGAATTCCGTGCAATTGGTCGTTGCGAGTATTTCCCCGGGACCCCCCTCGAAGAAGGATGCGCCATGAAAATGATCAATGTGCTTGTGGTAGATGACCATTCCATCATCCGCAAGGGCATTCATCTGTTACTGCAGGACACACCTGACCTGCGCGTCACCGGGGAAGCAGAAAGTGGCATGGAAGCACTCAAACTGGTCCGGGAAAATCATTACGATGTGGTGCTTCTTGATATCAACATGCCAGGCGAACATGGCATTGATGTACTGAAAAAACTGAAGGCCAGCCACCCGGATCTTCCTGTGGTGATTCTCAGCATGTACTCTGAACAAGAGTACGCCATGCGCTCCCTCAAGGCTGGAGCCTCTGCCTATCTGAACAAGCAAAGCGCACTGACCGATCTGGTGGCCGCCGTACGTCAGGTGGCCAGTGGCAAACGTTTCATCAGTGCCGATCTGGCCCTACAGCTGGCAGAAAACCTCCTTCAACCCCAGCACGAACATCCGCATCAAGCCCTGAGCCACCGGGAATATCAAACTTTGTGCCTGATCGCCTCAGGAAAAAAACTCAGCGAAATGGCTGAAATCATGTCACTCAGCGCCAAGACGGTCAGCGTATATCGTGCGCGCATGATGGAAAAAATGCATTTTCGGACTAATGCTGAAATGATTCATTACGCCATCACCCATAACCTCGTCACTTGAGGAAAAAATCCACCCGGTTGGGCACTGCCCTCGCAGAAACAGCATCATCACGTTTGGCCCCCTGCATGATGAACAGCCGTTGAGGCGAAATATGTTCCTGATGAACCAGCCAGTCCTGAACCACCTGTGCCCTCCGCTGAGCCAGCTCAGTCAACCTCTGTGGCGTAATGGAGGTATTGGTCATCAACAGCTTTTCCATTTCCGACACAGGCAATGACTTGGTGAATCCCAGCAGGTTGCGTGGTTTGGGAAATGGCGCCTGATCATAGATTTTGGTCAGCAATTGGGGGTAAAGCATCTTGGGCACTTCCACATGCCCGGTGATGTCTCTGGAAACAGCGTGACCGGAGGCCAGTTGTTCCCGCTCGTATTCCTTTCTGACACTGCGCTCCATCAAGGCACGCTTGAGCCCTTCCTGATCAGTTTCCAAGTCGGCGCGCCCCTCAATGTCCAGATTGAGGCGGGCATGCTCATTCAGGGCATGGGCCAGCGAACGGAGATGGGTTTGCCCTTCCTGGGTAATGCGCGCCCGGCCAGGATCAAATGCCATCCATGAGGCTGTTTCACTGTGCTCGAAGAAACCGGCGATGAATTCAAAAGGGGCTTCCACTGTTTTCTTGATGATGTCCCCGACGAGTTTGAGCACAATGCCGCCCACCGAAAACTGGGGATCATTCAGTGACCCATCCACGGGCAGGTTAACGTCGATCACCCCGGCGTTATTCTTGAGCAGGGACAAGGCAAATTCCACGGGCAGGTCAAGTGCCCCTGGAGCGTCTACTTTATGCCCCAGCTCCAACTGGTCGAGCACAAGATGGTTCTGTGCAGTCAGCACGCTGTTTTCAACATGGTAAGTCACCTGGAAGGACAGCTTGCCGTTGCTGATGTCATACCCGATGTACTTGCCTGCATAAGGGCTCAGGCTGGACAGGTCTATCCCGTCTGCTCGAGCCTTGATGTCAAGGTAGTGCTGGATACCGAAGAGGTTGACCTGGCCTTCAATGTTGAACGGGGCATCATAGACATCTCCACGAAAGTCCACCGTGGCAGGTACTGACGACGTTGAGGAGAGTCCCGACACCACACCACCAAGATCGCGCAGACGTGCTGAATAATGAGGCTGGATATAGTTGTCGGTAAAGTCGATCTGGCCATTTTCCAGGGTCACTTTTCCGATGGTCACAGGAGCCGGAGCAGAAGGTTTAGCTAGTACCACCGACCCCCTCTGTCTGCCAGAATGGGCAACAGGCGTTTCCGGGAGAATCAGATCAGTCAGATTGAGCTTTCCATCCGGATTCAATACCAGTTTGCCATTCAACTGATTCATTGCCACCTGGCGAATGTTCACTGACAAAGGTGATGAACGCACGTCCATGCCGCCCAGGTATAGGGTTCGCCAGTTGAACAGTTCATGTGCCCCTTTCCGGTCCATGACAGACACCTGGTTGACCTGCAATTTGCCCTGATAGCGTAGTACTACCTCCTGATGATGGTGCCGTGCCACCCTGACCTTGCCTGCAGCCGACAAAGCCCCCCGATTCATCATGAAATTGATTCTCGGGCCAAAATAAGGCTGGAAGGGAGGTAGCAGCAGTTTCCGGACATTCAGATCCAGATCCGCTTCCTGTCTTGCGGCGGAAACCTTTCCCTGGAGACTGATGCTGCCTGCGGCATCAATTTTCGACGATAGTCCAATCGGGCTGTCTCCGGATTGATCCGGTGAAAAGTCCTGCACGTCGAAATGGGTATCTGTCAGCGTGGTCTTGACCGGATGACGCCGGGCATGGTCCTCAATCCTGAAGGAAGCAAGCCTGGCACTGAGGTCCTTGAGATGCAACCCGTCAATAGCTGTCTGGATATCACCATGATCCATGGCAGTGGCAAACCCGTGCAGATCCAGGACGAACTGTTGAACGTGGGCCACCCCAAAACGTTTTTGCGCGCGATCCTCCACATGGGCTTCATCCATCGTCATGGACAGTGTTCCTACCGCATAGCGTCCCTGACCGGTTTCCAGCGCCTGACCCTTCAGCCCCACCTGACTCATTTTCAGGGAAGATCGGTCGGCACGAGCCTGCAAGGCATCCGCATGCACTGACAACGCACCCAGTCCGTATTTCTGGTGCCCAAAATGCAAGTCATGCCATTCCAGTTCCGGGTGGGCCACCTCGACCTCATACAATGGCTTGGCCATGCTTTCCACATGAAGTGTGTCCGGACTACCCAGTCGTGCTTCGGCCAGTTCCCCGTCTCCGGTGCCCAGATTCAGGCGTGCATCTCGCAGGGTAATGGATGCCCTGGGCAATGACAGACCCCATTGGTGACCATGAACGTCCAGATGATCAAGGTTCAGGGTCCCGCCCAGCGTCACTGTCTGTTTTTCGTAACCGCCTTCCAACTGCAGGTTTGCGCGCCCGCCATGAACGTCGACAGGCACTTTGACGGGCACCCATTTCGACACACGGGGCAAATCAATGCCCTCCAGGTGCAAACGCACACGGGCCTGGGGAACCGGAGCAAAAGGCAATGCCTGGCCCTGGACACTGAGCGGCATGCCGTCAACGATTGCCGAAAAAGCCGGAGATACCCAGGTGTCTTCATCGGACACAAAAGTGGACACATAAGGCAATGCAATCCGAATGTGGTCAACCTGATGAACGGCCCTTCCAGGACGGTCATCCAGAATGAGAGCGCCATCATCCAGATGAATGTTGTGAACGGCGAAACCAACGCCCGACGACCCGCCTGAGGACGGGGAAGCTGATAGGGTTGTCAGCAGGTCGTCAAAATTGTAGTGATGTGGTCCCAGCAGGACGATGTGAACATAGGGCTTTTCAACACGAAACTCCCGCAACACGGGTGACAAATGCAATAGGGAGCGCAGGGAAACCCTGGCTTCCAGCAGATCCAGGGACACGAAAACTGTCCGTCCATCTCGCTCATACAGTTTGAGCCCTTGAAGGTCCAGCGTGAGCGTCATTGGATGAAACTGCACATCCTCCAGCCTGAAACGTCTGTGAGTCAGGTGGTCCACCGCCTGTTCGGCCTGGGATCGCACCAGACCCGGCACCAGGAAATAGCCCACCACCGACAACACGACTACCAGAGCAATGAACGCACCAACAACCCACGCAATCTTTCTGGAAAGTGTCATGATCCCATTTTGTCCTGAAATGGGGCCGGCGTCCATGTACCACCTATGCTAGAGGGAAATTCCGCCGCTCACCTCGAGCGTAGTGCCATTGACATAACTGGCATCGTCACTGGCCAGAAAGACGTAGACCCGAGCCACTTCCTCCGGGGTCCCCATGCGGTTCAGCCATGACCGTTCACGCATGGCTGCCATGATCTTTTCGGGCACCGTGGCAAGAATTTGCGTAGCAATGAACCCTGGGCAAACTGCATTGACACGGATGCCTTTCGAACCCAATTCACGTGCCCAGGTCTTGGTAAAACCAATCACCCCATACTTGCTGGCAGCATAATTGGTCTGTCCAAAGTTGCCATACAGCCCCACCACACTGGAAGCATTGAGGATGACCCCACCCCCCCGTTCCAGCATGTGGGGAACCACGGCCTGCGCGCAGTTGAATACCCCTTTCAGGTTCACATCGATCACTTGGTCAAACTGGGCCTCGGTCATTTTGACCAGACGGGCGTCCTGTGTAATGCCTGCATTGTTGACCAGAATGTCCACCCGCCCGGACTGCCGCACCACCTCCCCGATCACGCCACCCACCTGTTCCCGGTCCGTTACATCCATCTGGAAACCGCTGGCCTCACCGCCTGCCTTCCGGATCTGCATGACCACCTCCAGCACACGGGCGTGCTGGAGGTCACATACGACCACCCGCGCCCCTTCCTTGGCAAACTGGAGTGCCGTAGCCAAACCAATGCCACTGGCAGCACCTGTAATCACTGCCACCTTGTCTTTCAGCTTCATGTCCACCCTCCGTGAAACCCTGGGCGCATTTTATACTGCACTGCAGCAAATTGCCTCCTTTTTTCCCGGCAGGATAAAATTCGGGTAGGATGCGCCCACTTATCGCCAACCCATACCGCACCTTGGAATCGTGCCCATGCTCTCTTCTGATACCACAACGTCCGGCCCTCTGACGGGATTGCGCGTCCTCGAAATGGGACAGTTGATCGCGGGTCCGTTCAGCACAAAGACCCTGGGCGACCTGGGAGCTGAAGTGATCAAGATCGAGCCCCCGGGGCAAGGTGATCCCCTGCGCAAATGGCGCATGCTCCACGAAGGCACTTCTGTCTGGTGGGAAGTCCAATCCAGAAACAAGTGTTCCGTGGCCATTGACCTGAGGCGACCCGAAGGCCAGCAGCTGGCGCGCGAACTGGCTGCACAAGCCGATGTACTGGTGGAAAATTTCCGGCCGGGGACATTGGAAGGTTGGCACATGGATTATGACACCCTGGCACGTTTAAACCCCGGGTTGGTTCTGCTGCGCATTTCCGGTTACGGTCAAACGGGCCCCTATCGGGACCAACCAGGCTTTGGCGTGGTGGGTGAAGCCATAGGAGGCCTGCGTCACCTGACGGGCCAACCGGACGAAGTGCCGGTACGTGTGGGCGTCAGCATTGGGGACACGCTGGCTGCCTTGCATGGCACCATCGGTGTCCTGGCAGCCCTGCAGGAAAGGCAACGCAATGGTGGCAAGGGACAGGTAGTGGATGTGGCCTTGTATGAAGCCGTCTTCAACTGCATGGAAAGCCTCTTGCCGGAGTACAGTGCCTTCGGTGCCATCCGTGGCCCGGCAGGCAGCGCCCTGCCTGGCATCACCCCAAGCAATGCCTATCCCTGCAAGGATGGCTGGGTGCTGGTGGCCGGCAATGGCGACAGCATATTCAGACGTCTCATGGCACTCATGGGACGACACGATCTGGCCGAAGACCCTGACCTGCAAAACAATGCCGGACGCAGCCGGCGAGCCAGCGAAATTGATGGGGCCATCACTGACTGGACACGTCGGCACACCATTTCAGAAACGCTGGACAACTTGCGAGAGGCTGATGTGCCAGGGGGGCGAATCTACACTATTGCCGATATTCACCAAGATCCTCACTACAGGGCGCGCGACATGATCCTGACCACACAGACGGCCCAGGGACTTTCACTGGAAGTGCCTGGCATCGTTCCCAAGCTTTCACGCACGCCTGGGCAGATCCGGCGTCGTGCTCCCACGCTGGGCGAAGATACCGACCACATACTGCAGAGCTTGGGCTATTCCGCTGAACGCATCGCCCAGTTGCGCAGTGAAGGAGTCGTTGCATGACCTCATTGTCACGACCCCACGTGCACATGATTGAAGTGGTGACCCGGGACGGCTTTCAATCGGAACCTCGTTTCATTCCCACGGAAGACAAGATTGCCCTGATCGATCAAATGAGCCAGGCGGGATACCATGCCATCGAGGTGACTTCTTTCACCAACCCCAAGGCCATTCCCATGCTGGCCGACGCTGAAGCGGTCTTGCAAGGCATTCGCCGTAATCCTGACGTGGAATATACAGCACTCATCCCCAACGTCCGCGGTGCGGAACGTGCCCTGAAAGTGGGAGTGGATGCCTTCAATCTGGTCATGTCCGTCAGCGAGTCCCATAATCAGGCCAACCTGCGCACGAGCCGAGAAAACTCGTTCAAACAACACCAGGAGGTCATTCTCCTGGCCCAGGATGGCAAGGTGCCAGTGAATGCTTCCCTTTCCACCTGTTTTGGTTGTTCCATCGAAGGCACGGTCACGCAGGAAGAAGTCCTGAAGTGGGTGCAACGTTTTGCCGACCTGGGAGTTCGCGGGGTCTCGCTGTGTGATACGACAGGCATGGCCAACCCTGCAGCGGTGGGTCAACTGTGCGAAAAAGCCCTGACCTTGTGCCCTGACATGGAAGTGACCCTTCATTTTCACAACACAAGGGGAATGGGACTGGCCAACGTGGTCACGGCAGTCCAGGCAGGCGTTCGCCATTTTGACGCATCTCTGGGCGGTCTGGGAGGATGTCCTTACGCTCCCGGAGCCACAGGCAACATCTGCACGGAAGACGCGGTTCACATGCTGGAACTCATGGGTTACAACACGGGGTTGGACCTGAATGCGCTGCTTGCCATGTCAGCGCGACTGGAAGAACTGGTCCAGCGCACATTGCCCAGCCAA
>JAJZEL010000003.1 GCA_021828575.1 Pseudomonadota bacterium | reverse complement strand
GGCCGCACCACTGGGTTCACGGCGGCCTTGTTCCCAATCCTGCAAAGTGCGCACAGAAACGCCCAGCAATTTCGCAAAAGCGGATTGGGACAAACCAGACTTCATGCGAGCAGAGACAACAGGGGATACAGCCACCTTGTGGACTTTTCCTGCGCGACCGGACTTCATTTGGCGAACAGATTCCAACAATTCGCCACCAAGATCCCGTTTTGCATCACGCTTTTGCAGTTCTTTAGCAGTCATGGACATGTCATTTCCTCTTTCACAGCCTTCAATATATGAGCGGGTATGTTTTCATGCTCATTCTTCGCATAGATCAGCAACAGCCAGATTGTTTCATCCTCAAGCATGTTGTAGTAGATCACGCGAACACCACCACTTTTTCCTGTTCCTTTACGAGACCACCTAACTTTTCGACAGCCACCGGAACCTCGTACCACATCACCGACATCATAGTGCGTGGCGATCCATGCGACGAATTCACCACGCTCGTCTTCTGTCCAGTAGTCGGAGACATACCGACTGAAAATTTCTGATTCTGCGATGGTGAGCATAAGCGGATTATACGGCAATGCCGTACGAAATCAAGCAAGGCAGATAAAACCAACCTGTTGTTGAAGGAAGTACCCTTCAGCGGAAACTCACCGCCTGACGCACCATGCTGCAGAACGGCTATGCACCAGATTTGACGTTATCTCACCCATAT
The DNA here is from genome assembly GCA_021828575.1 of Pseudomonadota bacterium. Lineage (GTDB taxonomy): Bacteria > Pseudomonadota > Gammaproteobacteria > Burkholderiales > Ferrovaceae > JAJZEL01. The sequence goes on along the minus strand of JAJZEL010000003.1, from coordinate 10,200 downwards.
CGTGCAGGGGCTTTTTGTGATAAAAAAGCACGACTGCTTGAATTCGCCGGTAGGAAATTCTGGATCAGCCTCGCAAGTACAACTGCTGCACTGGCGGGGATTGATGAAGCTCAGTCGAAACAGCAGCATCATGGATGCCATTCTGGGTGTGCTGCCAAGGCACTCTTACGGCACACGTCCGAACGAATACATAGCCAGGATGTCAGACCGAATACTAAACCGATGGGGGATCTATGAGCGAAGAACAAACCAAGCCGCGCGAAGCAGGGCTTGAAAAAGCATATGCAACGCTGGATTCCATGCTTGTGGTCGGGGAGAAAATTCAATCGACGGCTGTGCAACGCAGACTGTTCGCCTTAATGCACCGGCGCTCGATTGTCGCGGCCACGACGGGCCGGTTGATCGGGATAAATCGTGGATTGATCGGTGGCTTCACGCCGATTGACATCCGATGGCAAGACATCAAGTCGGCGCATATTCAAGCTGGTATTTTTGGGAGCACGCTGCGAGTCACCGCTCTGACTATGCCGGACTTAGCCGTCGGTGGCTCGGTTTGCCCGTTCGAGTTCTCCGGTCTTCGGAAGGATGAAGCCCAAGCCATCTACCGCATTTGCCAGGCACAAGAGCAAGCGTGGCGTGAAAAACGTCGCCTCCGCGAACTCGAAGAATTACGGGCCAAATCTGGCGGCTTTCAGGGTTCGCTCAGAGCGGATAGCACATCCTCGACGGTCAATGAAGACTCGACTGACCGACTCAAGAAGGCAAAAACCATGCTTGACGCCGGGCTAATAAGTGATTCCGAGTACGAGACGATCAAAGCTCGGATAATCAGTCAATTTTGATGTGTTCGGTGTAGCAGTGTTCGGGGGCCAGTTCGCAGTGCTAGTGATGATTTTTTCCGAATGCGCCTGGTCTTCCACTGCGTCCGTTCGCCGCACTGATGATCCAGGTGGCCAATGATGCGTCGGAGACAGTCGCAGATTTGAAAGAGCACATTTCACAGCTGAATCTCAAGAATGCAAAGCTACAGCGGTGGGTTGTTGCATTGCATTGGCCTTGGTTTCTTTAAAAGGGGCGACCTTCATGTACGCTTGTGGGATGCCAATGGGCGACCGCTTTCCGGGGTCTCGCAGGATCGCTACGGGCACGGTGCTGTCCATTGCTACGGAAACTGCCAGTTAGATAAAGAGCCAGCTTACAGCACAAAAACAGCCATTAAACTGGTCCAACGCCACCGTCAGCAATAGCCAACAACCCGTCTTCGGTCCACAGATATCAGGCCCCTCTACACCTGCCCCACCACCACCGCTTCCGTGTCGTTGGCAAACAGGTGGATGCGGGCTGTCATGCCCACCGCTTCAAATGCACCGGCAATTTCATCCGGGCGCAGGAAGTGGTTGCCTTGCACATGTTCCGTCAGGTTCTGAAAGGACATGCCACGATAAGGGGGTTGGCGCAGCGTCGCGCGCGAAGCGGGCCAGGCAGGTTCCCAGATCACCACATAGCCCCCGGCCTTGAGATTGCCCTTCAACCAGGAAAACAGCTGGTGTACATCCTTTTCCCAAACATGGTGCAAGGCCCGGTTCATGGCAATCAGGTCGGCCGGTTCATCCAGTGTCAGGGTGTGGATGTCTCCTTCCATGAAGTTCAGGCGGTTTCCCAGGCCTGCTTTTTGGGCCACCGCCCTGGCCTGGCGGATGTTTTCACCAAACCCGTCGATGCCCAGGCCCCGCAACTGGCTGCAACGGGACGCCAAAGCGCGCAGGTACCAGCCATTGCCACAACCCAGATCCACGGCCAGGCCCGCACGGGCATTGACCGCTTCGAAAGCAGGTACCGCTGGACAAATGGTGTTCTGGAACAGGCCGGAGAAACCGCTTTCCAGCATGGGACCAAACCATGGCAATACCGTTTCGCGTTCAGCCAGCACGGCCTCGCCAGGGCGTTCGCCCGTGCGCATGAGCCCCGCTGCCCGCTCGGCCATGTGTGCCGTCAGCACAGACTGCACGGCAAGGGGCATAAGGGAGTTCTCCACCTCGGGACGCATGGCCTCGCCTTGAGTGGAGAGCCTGAAGCGGTCATCTTCCAGTTCCAGGTAACCAAAGGCATAAGCTGCCTCACACCAGCGCAGCACATAGCCCGCGTCCATGACTGCGGCCTCAGCCAGCTGTTGCGAAGTAGCCTGACCCAACCGGTGCAGCGCCTCGAACAGGTGGTTCACCACACCAATGTAGGCCAACTGGAGCCCTTGCGCTCCCTGCAATTGCTCCCGGAACAGGGATTTCATGTCATCGGTAACCAAGTACTCAAGCTCCTTCAAGGTGAGTTCGGTTATTTTTCCGGGGGTTCTTTTTTGCTCTCTTTGGATTTGGCTTCACGAGGCTTCTGGGACGGAGCGCCAAACGGAAAGGGGAATCCACCAAAAAAGGCGTTGGGATGCTGCATCTGCTTTTGCATTTCTATCAACATGGCTGCACTCTGAGTCAGGTAAGTGCTCATCAAGCCCTGCAAGGCCGGCCCCTGCATGGACAGAAAGCGGTTCCAGGCCTCCGCGTCGAAGGCGCCCGGGGACGCGCCCCCCCCATTCATCATGGCCACAGCCTGTTCCTGCAACTTGCGCTGGATTTCCAGAAAACTTTGCACGCCCTGTTCCAGGCAGTTCCCCATCACACCCTGCAAGGCATTGCCATAGCTTCGGATCATTTGTGACAGCATGGGGTTGGAAAACAGCGGAGCGCCCCCACATTCCTCTTCAAGGATGATCTGCATCAGGATGTTCCGGGTCAGGTCGTGCTGGGTTTTGGCGTCCACTACTTGGAATTCCACGTGGTCCAGTACCAGCTGTCTGATCTCGGCAAGAGTGACATAGGAGCTGCTTTCCGTGTCGTACAGCCGACGATTGGGATATTTCTTGATCAGTCTGACGGTTTGCGCCATGACATGCCTTTCCGGAAAATATTTTGTGCGACACGGAACAAAAGGGAAACCACCGGGTCAACTGTGATAGAACAAAAAACATGATCTCATAAAAAACATGGCGTTAACAGATCAAAGCCCTGAAAAAAGTTTTTTTGCATTGCACAAATTTTTATTGACAAGACTAATCGGGTTCTGTACATTGGGAGCTGTTGCGGTGCAGCAATTCTAGGATAAACCTAGAGTAGCCGAACCGGCAGCCCTGAAATTGGAGTGTTAAGAAATGTATAGCACACCCGAACAATTAGCCGAAATCAATAAGCAAGCGATTGAAAGCTCGCTGCGTGTGGCCAAGGCCTCACTGGAAGCGTTGGGGCGGTTGGCCTCCCTTCAGACAGAGACCGCCAGGAACGTGGTGGGTGAATGGGCAGGAATGGCGCTGGATACTTCCTGTGGAATGCGAGACTCCCGGAGTCTGCACGAAACCCGGGACAAGATGCTGCAAAAAGGAATGAGTCGGTCCGTGGAATATGCACAACATTTGCACGACTGGCTGGGACAGACCCGGGAACAGGTAGGCACATTGATGGAAAACGAGTGGCGCCACTGGAACCAGACGGTCATGCAACAAATTGATGTTGCCGCGCAGGATGCGCCTGCTGGAGCCCATGTGGTCATTGCCGCCGTGAAATCGGCAGTGGCCGCGACGTCAAACGCAATGGATGAAATGGCTCAAGCCGCGCAAAAAGTGGCTCGGGTTACAGATGCAGGGTTCAAGGCTTCCATGGAAGCCATGATGGGAGTCACCGGAGAACAGGCATCAAAGGGCAAGACCCGGAATCCCGTCAGGCAGGCGACGACGGCCTGAACCTTAAAGTCTCCTCCTCCTTTATTGTAAAGGTTCCCTTTCGATAAAGGCTTTCAACCCCGCAGAGATCCTGCGGGGTTTTTTTTTAAAACATGTGCTGCCCGCCGTTGATGGAAATATTGGCCCCTGTGATGAAGGCCGCCTCTTCTGAAGCCAGATAGACGATCAAACCGGCCACTTCTTCTGGACGTCCCAATCGACCCACGGGAATCTGGGGCAGTATCTTGGTTTCCAGAATGTCCATGGGAATGGCCGTTACCATCCGGGTCCCGATGTATCCCGGCGAAATGGTATTGACCGTCACTCCCTTGCGTGCCACTTCCAGGGCCAAGGCCTTGGTGAACCCGTGCATGCCTGCTTTGGCGGCCGAATAATTGGTTTGCCCGAACGCGCCCTTCTGTCCGTTCACCGATGACACATTGATCACCCGTCCCCAGCCCCGCTCCGCCATGCTGTCCACAAACGGCTTGGTCATGTGGAACACGCTGTTGAGGTTGGTACCGATCACCGCATCCCAGTCTACCTTCGTCATTTTTCTGAAGGTCATGTCACGGGTAATGCCTGCGTTGTTGACCAATACATCCACCGACCCCACTTTGTCCTGGACGAGAAGCGCCATGCGCTCACAGTCCTCCGCATCGGCCACGTCCACCGGAAAGGCATGAAAGCGGTACCCCCTTTGTCCCATGGCTTCAAGCCAAGCTTCCGACCCGGCATTATCCCGCGTGTGAGTGGTCACCACCGTATAGCCCTGGTCGGCCATCTTCAGGCAGATGGATTCACCAAGACCGCCCATCCCTCCCGTCACCAGAACCACCCTGTTTTTCATTGATCCCCCCTCCTCTCCCCGATGTTTGTCATCTCGCCCCCCGAACGGACCCGCACGTAACTTCCGGGCGCTTCCTCGAGCACAACAAATTGGCGGTTACCCATGTTTTTGGGTGCCCGCTTGCGTGCCGGGCTTTGCCGATCCAGCCACCCAGCCCAGTGAACCCACCAACTGCCCGGATGAGGCACCGCGCTGTTGCGCCACTCATCGGGCGTACCACCAGTCTGGCCATCACACCAGTACTGGCGCCTGTTGCGCGACGCCGGGTTAATGGAACCTGCAATATGCCCGCTGGCTCCCAGCACGAATTCCACCGGACCAGACAACAGGCGGGTGGACTCAAAGGCTGATTTCCAGGGCACGATGTGGTCTTCCTGCGCCGCAAAGATATAGGTGGGTACCCGGATTTTCCCAAGATCCACAGAACGCCCGGCCACCTGCAAGACATCAGGGCAGCGCAACTGGTTCTGCAGGTAAAAGTGGCGTAGGTACCAGGTGAACATGGGGCCAGGCAGGTTGGTGTCGTCATTGTTCCAGAACAGAAGATTGAACGCGGGTGGCTGTTCCCCCTTCAGGTAGTTGCCCACCACATAGGGCCAGACCAGATCATTGGCACGCAAGCTGGAAAAGGCCTGTGCCAGATCCCGACCTGGTACCACACCACCGGCGGCAAACTCGCGCTCGCGCATTTCCACGAAGTCGCGATCAATATAGACACCTATATCACCCACATCCGAATAATCCAGCAAAGTGGCCATCAGAGTCAGCGACGACACCGGCAGGGGCTGGTCGCCCCGCTCGTGGACAGCCAGGGCACAAGCCAGAAGGGCTCCGCCAATACAGAAACCCAGGGTATCCACCTGGTCGCTTCCGGAAATGGCATGGGCCACCTGGATGGCCCGGCTCACACCCTGTTCCACGTAATCGTCCCAGGTGAGATGGGCCGTGCAAACATCGATGTTGCGCCAGGACACCATGAACACGGCGCGTCCCTGCTCCAGGGCGTACCGCACCATGGAATCTTCAGACCCCAAATCCAGGATGTAGTACTTGTTGATGCAGGGCGGTACCATGAGCAACGGGCGCGCAGACACTCTGGAGGTTTGCGGGCGATACTGGATGATCTGGATCAGGTCGTTCTGGTATACCACCGCTCCGGAAGTCAGCGCCAGATTTCGCCCCACTTCGAAAGCCGACTCATCCGTCAGGGAAATGCGACCCCTGGCCAGATCGGACAGCAGATTCATGAACCCGGCCTGCAGGCTTTGTCCCTGGGTATCCAGGGCCTTCTTCAGGGCCTCGGGGTTGGTGGCCAGGAAATTGGCAGGAGAACAGGCATCCAGATATTGCTTCAGGAAAAATTTGACCCGCCTGTGTCGTTCAGGGTCCAGGGGCAACCCATCCACGGCCTCCATCCACCAGCGACAGGTGAGCTGGTAGGATTGCCTGAGATAATCAAAATAGGGCCACTCGTTCCACTCACTTGCCGAAAAACGCCGATCCGTATCTGCCTCTCCTTGCTCCGATGGCTGACCGGAAAATCGTGCCACAAAATTCGTCCAGAGGTTTTTTTGTTCCTCGAGAAACTGTGTCTGCAACGGCTGCCAGCGAGGGGCATCGCGGGCGATGGCCTCCAGCAGATCCTGCCAGGTGGCTTGCTGCCGCCGCATCATCCACCTCCAGTTGGAAGGAGAAATGCCGACCGGTGGTTGCATGTTATCCCGGCGCTTCCGAAATCAGAAGATGCGCCCAGTGGATGGAACCCACTCCAAGGGCAATCAGCGTGATCTGCTGCAGGGATGCCTTGAAATCCACGCGCCTGTGCAACCCGGGAATGAGATCAGCCACCGCCACATAAATCATGCTGGCAGCGGCCAGTGCCAGGAGATAGGGCACGGCTCCCTGCAGCGATTCCAGCGCCAGTGATGCCAACCCCCCGCCCACAAGCGTGGCCAGACTGGAAAAAACATTGAATAGCAGGGCGCGTTTTCGTGTAAGTCCGGAGTGAAGCAGCACCAGTACATCTCCGGCTTCCTGGGGAATTTCATGGGCGATGATGGCCAGCGCCGTCACCACGCCCAAATGGGTATTAGTGGCAAACGCTGCGGCAATGATGATGCCATCCACAAAATTGTGGACGGAATCGCCCACCACCACCATGGCCCCGGTGCGCCCGTGCAAGGCTTCGTGGACATGAGGCGCATGCTCGTCCAGATCATGGGCGTGCACATGCCGCCAAAGCACCAGTTTTTCCAGAAGGAAAAACCCCAGGATACCGGCCAGTACCGTGGCCGACACCTGCGCAGGCGTAGCCGAAAGTACAAAGGCGTGGGGGAGGATTTCAAGAAATACGGCCCCCAGTAACGCCCCGATGGCGTAGCTAACCAGCAGGGGTACCCAGGACGGATGCGCCGTGAGCAGGACCAGAGCGGCACAAGCCACAGACAGGATACCCGCAGATGCGCCGGCAACCAGGGTATTGAACAATGGAGTCATGAATGGAAAATCCGGAGTGGACGAGTCGGGGCAGACTGCATTATACCGATGCCCCCCCAGCTCCCTCCACCATCCAGATAAAATGTCCCATTCGTCCTGTCACGCCCCCTTCTCGACGATAAGAAAAAAAACGCGCATCCTTCACCGTACACAATCCACCCCCATAAACCCTTTCCACACCAACGTTCCCCAAACGTCCTCTGGCCAGTTGGTAGAGGTCTGCCAGCCAGCGGTCCCCCTGCCCTTTCCTGAAGGCCCATGAAGCCCTTTCATCCTGCGCAAGAAATGCCTCGCGCACCTCGGGACCGACCTCGAAGGCGTCCGGACCAATGGCCGGACCCAGCCAGGCCAGAACGCCGCGAACATCCACATCCATGCTTCTAACAGTTGCTTCAATCACTCCGGCCACCAGACCACGCCAACCAGCGTGGGCCACGGCCACCACGCGACGCGATTCATGGCAGAGCAGCACAGGAAGGCAGTCGGCGGTCAGCACCCCCACGGGGTGATGGGGCAGGACAGTCAACGCGGCATCGCCCATCGGCACCCCGGTGCTGGCAACACCACAACACACCACATCCTTGCCATGCACCTGTTTCAACCACAGGGGATCTGCACCCATCACCCGGGCCACCTGCTGGCGGTTGGCCTGCACGTGCTCGGGCAGATCACCGCAATTCTCCCCCAGATTGAGGCTGGCCCAGGGGCCCTGGCTAACCCCTCCGTACCGGGTCGTTGAAAGCGTCCTGACCCAGGCAGGGGCAGGCCAGTTCACTTCCACACCGTCCATGTCAGCTTTTGCCTTCCCTGCACAATACGGACATGAGATCTGCCATGTCGCCTTCCATGGGAATTTGCCATTCGCATGCCTGCCCCCCTTCCGGATGAACCAATCCCAACCGAAAAGCATGCAGGGCCTGCCGGGAAAGCTGTCGTATGGCTGCCGCAGCATCGGCCGAGACAGGCAGGCCTGACCCACGATATACGGGATCACCCACCAGCGCATGACCCAGGTACTGCATATGCACGCGGATCTGGTGAGTTCTTCCGGTTTCAAGTCTGCACTCAAGCAAGGTATGCGCCGGCAACCGTTCCACCACCCCGTAATGAGTCACTGCCGGACGCCCCCCCGACACCACCGCCATGCGAGTGCGTTGTGTGGGGTGGCGACCCACGGGCGCATCCACTGTCCCGTCATCCATTACCATGCCCTGCACCAGGGCCCAGTAATGTCTGCGCACGGTACGTGCCTGCAACTGTCGTACCAGATGGGCGTGCGCCGTAACAGTACGCGCCACCACTATGAGTCCGCTGGTGTCCTTGTCCAGTCGATGCACGATGCCACACCGAGGCACCCGGCCCAGGGATGGATCGTGGTACAGCAGAGCATTCTGCAACGTACCCTTCCAGTTACCGTGCCCGGGATGCACCACCAGGCCGGGGGGTTTGTGGATCACCAGCAAGGCGGCATCCTCGTGAATCACCTGCAGATCCATGGGTTCCGGTTCCACCTGTGTGCCATCCGGTTCGTCCGGCACCTGAAGGGTCAGCCGTTCGCCGCTCCACACCTTGGACTTGGGCAGGGCGGTCCCGTCATCCACCAGGACGTAGCCGTCCTTCACCCACTTTTGCAGGCGGTTCCGGGAGAAGTCAGGAAAAAGATGCACCAGTGCCTGATCCAGCCTCATGCCCGCACATTCCGCCGGAACCTGCAGCTCAATGGGATCGGAATCATCAGGACTGTTATAATCAGGGGATTGCACGATGGGACGAGTATCCATGAAGAATGTCAGTTTAATGCCAATCGTGTTCGGCTTGTTGGGAATACTGGCTGCTGGCTGCAGTGCCCTCAAAGAGAACGACGATCCCACCCGAAACTGGAGTGCGGCCAAATTACACACCGAGGCGCGCAAGGAGCTCAAGGATGGCAATTACGACCAGGCCTCCAAGCTCTATGAAAAACTCCAGTCCCGTTACCCCTACGGGATGGATTCACAACAGGCGGCACTCGAACAGATCTACGTCTACTACAAGCAGCATGACGCCACTTCAGCCACCAGCGAAGCGGACCGCTTCATCAAGGCGCACCCCAACAACCCTGCAGTGGATTATGCCTATTACATGAAGGGGCTTGCCAATTTCAGCGATGATCTGGGCCTTTTTGGCATTTATAACGAAAGCGACATCGTTCAGAAGGACAGCAAGCCCACCCAGCAGTCCTTTGAAGCCTTCCGGGATCTGGTGAACCATTTTCCCAACAGCCGTTACACGCCAGACGCCATCATGCGCATGAACTACCTGGTGAACTCCATGGCGGAAAAGGACATCATCACGGCACGGTACTACTATCGCAGGCAGGCTTACCTGGCTGCGGCCAACCGTGCCCAGGAAGTGCTCAAGGAATACCCCCGCTCGCATTATGTGGAGGAAGCCCTGTTCATCATGCAAAAGTCCTATGGCAGGATGGGGCTGTCCAACCTGCAGCAGGACACGCTTGCCGTGTTGAACAAAAACTACCCCAACAGCAAGTTTTTCACGAATGGCGATCCCTCGCTTGAAAAACCCTGGTGGCGCCTTTTCTGGTAAACGCCTGCCATCACTTCTTGCTGCTACCGACTGGAAACGGCTGAACCGGAACCGGTGACACTGCCCGGAGCGGGTTCCACGTAACGGTAATACACCTCGCGGTCACGGATCATGCCCAGATCTGCCCGGGCCCGCTCTTCCAAGGCATCTGATCCCTTGCGCAAGTCCTGCACTTCCGCCGACAAAGCGGCGTTGCGCTGTTGCATGTCCATGTTGATGGACTGCTGGGCCGCCATCTGCTGGCTCAGTACACGAATTCTCAACAACCCGCCCTTGCCGAACAACAAGGCGTACCCAAGAAACAGCGCCATGGTGGCCAACCCGAATCGCATCCAACGGCCCGGATCCTGCATGGCTGGCCCCCTTCTCCCTCAGAGCTGGTAAAACACTTCGCGCCCGGCAAACCAGGCCATGTCGCCCAGTTCTTCCTCAATGCGCAGCAGCTGGTTGTACTTGGCCAACCGGTCAGAACTCGACAGGGAGCCCGTCTTGATCTGCCCTGCAT